>NZ_JBSQAZ010000006.1:0-44267 GCF_053851615.1 Mycoplasma sp. 1890 | reverse complement strand
CAATACCTTTTATAACAGCTGCAACTGTTATTTCTTGCAGTTCAAATAATGATAAAAAACCTAGTGATCCTAAAATAGATGATCAAAAGAAACCAGAAGATTCTAAAAAGAATGAAGAAGGCAAAGAACAAGAAAAGAAACCAGAAGATCCTAAAAAGAATGAAGAAGGCAAAGAACAAGAAAAGAAACCAGAAATTAATGGCAAAACTGAACCTGAAAATAAGGATCCAAAAGATGATGGCAAGAATAATGATTCAAAAAAAGAAAATAATAAAAATAATGAACATTTAGGAAAAACCCTTCCTGACGGCAAAACAGAAGATGAGGATGGCGAGGATACCCTTACATCTCCAGCCCTACCTAAACCAGAGCCAACACCAGAAGAAGATGATTTGATAAATAATCTTGATGAAGAAGAGGTTAAAGAAATTGAAAAAAATGAAGTCCTTGTATTTCAAGGTCTATTTAAAAAGAGTTTTGAAGACCTTCAAAAGCAAGTTTTAGAAAAAGATTTACAAAAATTAATTACCGATCTTCCAGATCAAATTAAAAAAAACATTCCTAAATTTGATGACAAAATTAAATTAGGTGAATTAAAATTAACTCCTGAAAGTAAAGAATCTAAGGAAAAAAATAGTTAAGAAGGAATAATAACTATTTTTACAAAAAACTAGATGACTTAAAAGTACCAAAACTTTAAGTTTGCATTCTATTTAAGCTACCCATATCACGATGGTAACTATCAACTTTAAAAAAATAAGGATATGGTTTGTTTTAAAGAAACTTCTAAAGAGAAATTAGAAATATTTAATTCTTTTAACTTTGCAAGGAATATTTTAAAACAATCAAATTTATATCGGTTTTATTTAAATTTGCCGGCGGTTCTTAAATTTTTATAATAACGAGTTTGTGTTTGTTAAAAAATATATAAAAATCTAGATACATTTGTGTCTAGATTTTTTGCTCTTAAGGAGATAAAATAAAGAAATTAGGAAGAGAGAAATAGTTAAATATTTACGTTTCAGACCATAAAAAATGTGCAAAATAGATAAAACCATTAGGAATTTCTTTTTAAATTGCAAAGAAAATAACAAGTGGTCTAATTATTGACAAATCATAGAAGACATTTTAACAAAGCACAATTCAGTAGTAATAAAAAGCGTGCTACTAAAGAAAAGCATCTTTAAGATGCTATTATGAAAATGAAAGATAGATACTTCAATAACTTCGTTTGATATAGTGAGAAAATGGTTTAATAAAAGCAAAAAAACAAAACCATAAAATGGTTATTTAATAAAAATTTAAAATTTGAATATCTTAATTTTTACAAAATCGCTTATTATGAATTTGCTACACTTATGAAATACGAAATAATTAATTGGTGCGCTTTTTGCTTGTATGAGAGCAACGTGTGATTAATTATTATTTGACATAAATTAGGTGGATTACCAATGAAGTTATTGGGCAATGCTAGATTGTGGCAAAATACAAATTTGAATAGTTACATTCAACTGCTCATTCAGTTTTTGTGGCACAGTTTAAATTTTTAAAAACTTTTGATTTTATAAGGATATATAACAGCTGAAATGTTTTTTGTTATTTTCAAAATTAAATTTAGATGTAATAGATAAAAAATAAAATATTATTGTAATTTAACTCGATAGTATAAGTAAAAATCTCGTATTAGTATTTTTATTTTGTCTATATCAACTTATTATAATATAATAAATACATGCTAGATTTTATACAAAAAAGAATACAAAAATCAATTGATAAAATTAATAAAAAATTGTCAATTAATGAAGAAGATATTTTAGAAATTTTAAGAGAAGTTAAGTTAGCTTTATTAGAAGCTGATGTTAATTTAGAAGTTGTTAAATCATTTATAAAACAAGTAAAAGAGAAAGCATTAAATAGCCAAATTATAGGTAAATTAAATCAGCAGCAAACTGTCTTAAAGATTTTTAAGGATGAATTAACCAAAATACTAGGTAGCAATTCTATTGAAATTAAACCAAAGGCAATACCAACAAAAATTATGATGGTAGGACTACAGGGTTCAGGTAAAACTACAACATCCGCTAAATTATCATTTTATCTTCGAAAAAAAGGGATATTCAAAAAACCACTATTAGTTGGTGATGATATATATCGCCCCGCTGCTAGAGATCAACTAGAACAGCTTGCAAAGCAAACTCAAACCGACTTTTTCACAAAGAAGGAAAATGATGCCTTATTAATTGCAAAGCAAGCAATTGAAGTAGCTGAACAATATAAAAATGACCTAGTTATTGTTGATACTGCAGGGCGTTTGGCAATTGATGAAGAGTTAATGAATGAATTAGAACAAATTAAAAAAAATATTAAACCAGATTACATATTTTTAGTTATTGATTCAATGAGCGGTCAAGATGTTATTAATACAGCGAAGGCTTTTCATGAAAAATTAAATTTAAATGGAACCATAATAACTAAATTAGATTCAGATGCAAGAGGTGGTGCAGCGCTATCAATAACGCATCTTCTTCAAATTCCTATTGCCTTTATTGGGATTAGTGAAAAGATAGCTGGCCTAGAATTATTTTATCCAGATAGAATGGCAGATAGAATTTTGGGAATGGGTGATGTTCTTTCGCTTATTGAGAAAGCATCAGAAGAAGTTGATGAAAAAATGATGAAAAAAATAGGTTATAAAATGATCAGCGGAAAGTTTGATCTTAATGATCTAATGAATTCTCTTGCGCAAATTAAAAAACTCGGTAAGATGAAGGCAATTCTTAAATTAATTCCCGGAATGGCTGACAGAGTAAGCGATGAAAAAATAGAGGAAGCTGAAAACAAGTTTAAAATTTATACATATCTAATTAATTCAATGACTGAACAAGAAAAAAAGATGCCTAAATTATTAAAGAATTCGTCTCGAAAAGAAAGAATTCTTAAAGGCTCGGGTAGAAGTGCTCGTGAGTATAACATGTTATTAAATGATTTTGAGAGAATGTCTAAACAAATGAAGGAATTAGGTAATAATCCACAGATCAAAAATGGTATTTTAGGATAAAAAAGATGGGCATATTAAAACATGGACAAAAATCCAGATACAAATGTGCTCAGATTTTTTTGTATATGTTTATAAATGCATAAATTATTAGTAAACAATTTAGTTACGAATGCTTAACCTACTGCATTGGCAAAATTTAAAAAACTAAAAATAAAATGTAAAAGCCGGTTAGGCTTTTAATCCCGCCAAAAACGATGGCAAAATATTACCTCGTTTAAAAGATTTTAATATTAAAAAATGCTTTGAAGCAGGTGTTAATTTGGCTACTGTGAGTTCTTATTTAGTTAAGATTTTTTAAAAGAAACAGTTGATATATTACTAAATTAATTGATGAATGGAGCAATTAAATAAAAAATAACAAAAGAGAAGAAGAAAGAAAAAAACTTTATAGTGCAATTTGAAGAGTTGCTGAAGATTTAAGAGGAAGCGTTGATGCTTGAGACTTCAAGCAATACATTTTAGTTACATTGTTTTATAGATACACGCCTGAGAACATTATCAAATATTTTAATGATGCAGAAAATGCTGCTAATCCAGACTCTTTATTTAATTATGCTGATATTTTTGATGATCAAATTGATGATGAAATTAAAGAACAATTAATTGATGAAAAAGGTTTCTTTATCAAACCTTTTTCATCTTTTTATAAATATCTTAAGAAGCAGCAAAGATAATGAAAATCTTAATGAAATATTAACTACAGTTTTTGATGAAATAAAAGCTTCGACAATTGGCCATGACCCTGAGAAAGACTTTAAAGATTTACTTAAAATTATCTATGTTTCCTCATACGCCTTATCTTATATTTTGTTTTTATTAACAATTTTCTTTATTATAAATAGATTTCTTAATAGTTTAATTGAGCTTACTAAGAAGATGTTTAAAGAAAATAGATTAGAAAGTTTAAAAGTTTTTTTGCTATTAGTTTTTGAGTGTAGAATAAGTTTATATAAGGAAAGATTTCTAATATTATCAAGAAATTTTAAGAACACATTGTTTAAATATTTAGGACTATTTTTACATATATTTAAAATATTGTTAATTGCATTTTTTAACACTTTATAATCTTTTGCATCAAGCTCTACACGAAGTGAGCTCTTAATTGCATCAATAAAAAAGTTAGCAGTATGGTCTATATTCTCTTCATTTGTAATTTCTACTAACATTTTGTCGAATATAAACAATAAATTATATTTATTTTTTATAATAAAATGTTTTCATAATTCATCAAAATTTCTTAATTTAACATAAACATCAGAATAATTAATAAGAGATTCAACGAAAAAATCAGTAAATTCTGAAAACGAATTTAGGCTAGATAAATATTCTTTTACCTTATTAAATTTTTGATTATTTTTGATGTTAAATAAATATGTTAAAAAGCTAGTATTTAAGGAATCTTTTATTAAGGAATGGATTATATCTTTGAATTCCTTTTTTGAATCATTTATTAAACCGGAATTAAAAAGATATTTTAAAACATCATAAACCATATTTTGTTCATTTTTGAAAAAGTTGTTTAATTCTTGTTTTATTAGTTTGTAGTTAATAATTTTTTTTGATAATGCCTTTTTTTGCAAAATACATTCAATAATGTAAACTATGTCATCAACCTTATGATCCTTTAAGAGTATTAGAATAGCTTCTTTTGATCTTCGTTCATTTGTTAAAAAATTAAGAATTTTAGCAATGCTCTCATATTGTTCTGGAGCATAAATAAATTTCTGACTAATAATTTTTTTGATCATTTCGCTTATTGGCAACTTGCTATATCTTATGAATATTGAACAAAAATCAGTTATACGATTTCTATTATGTAAAAGATTGTTAAAATATCTTTGTGATTTATTTTGTCTGAAGAGAATTTCATTTTTATTTTTTCCATAAATCATTTTAAATAAACTTAAATTTTCACTACATTGTGATATTGGATTATATGAATAGATGTTGTCTTCTCAATATTTGGTGTAGGAAATATATTCATTAGTAAAACTATGATTATTAAGATCGTTTTTAAGCATTTTGAAATTTAGAAAAAGCTTAACATAAATATCCATTGCTATTTTTTTATAGCCGCGTTCAGTTGGATAAATTGAAAAAATATTTTCAAATAAATATTTTTTATTTTCTTCCCAATATTTTGTGTCGTTTATATTAATAAAATCAATTCGGCATTTCTTAGCAGATTCCGCAATTGTTTTATTTAGATTAATTTGTAGGTAATCAAAAATTTCAAATTGGTCGCTTAATTGAGTGTTTAAAAAAGATGAAATAGTATTTCTTAAATTCAATAATAATGGTGAGTAGCTAGTAATTATTATTTTTGCTTTGTTATTAATTTTTCTGATGGTTGAAATTAGACTTATTATTTTATTTTCGATAACAATGCTTAAATTTTCAATATCTTTTTTGATTACGGAAATTTGTCTATCTCTAGCTTCACCATTTAATTTAGTCAAAAGAAGTATTTTTTGAAATGGTAAATTGGAAAAAAAATCATTAAAGCCAATAGTTAAAGTAATTAAATTGGCTTCCGCAATTTTCTCATTAATATATTGGAAATCATTATTTCTAATATTTCAATCCTTCAAAAATGGTGAAAAAAAGTTATTAAATGGATTATTTGAGGATCAATCTATTGACTGAATTAAGTCTAATTTGCTCCCCATTTTTTTAAGGACCTTTTTATTGTTGCTATAAAATGCTTCCAAAAATTCACATGAGGCATTACATATAGCAAAATTGTAAAAACTTTCAACTTGTAAATTAGACGTATCATTTAGAAAATTTGCTAACATCGATGGGAAGCATAAACCTTTGATTTCACCATTTTTATCCATATAACCATTAGTCGGAAAACCAATCTTTGAATTATAACCTGCTGAAAATGCGTCGCCTAGGGCAACATATTTTATGATAATGGTTTTTTTTGTATTCTCATCCATCCTATTTTCCGCCTTCATATGCATCAAAAATAACATTATTTAAATTTTTGAAATGATTAATTAACATATTGATGCCTTTTTTAATATCATAAACACCGTTTTTTAGTAATAAATTGTTTTGCATTGCATATTTGGAAATATTTGCAAAAATATCCTCTAAATCAAAAGTAGGATTTAAATTAATTTCTTTTAGTTTCTCAGGATAATATTTAGACATTAATTGATAAAGAGAAACAATTAATTCGTTTTGATCAATGGCCTCTTGTCTAATTGATCCAACAATGGCTAATTTTGCTCCAATTTCATTATTTTCGATTTTAGGCATCAATAAACCAGGAGTATCTAACAAAAGATAATTTTTGCAATTAATTCATTGTTCCGATCTCGTAATACCAGGTATCGACCCGACCTTAGTTGCTCTCGATTTTGACATCATATTAATAAATGTTGATTTACCGACATTTGGCACACCTAAAACAACACATTTAAGGCTTGGAGTAAGTTTTTGCTTTTGATCATTTTTGGCCTTAAATTTTAGGAACTCTTTATTTAGAGCAATATTAATTTTTGCATATGTATTTTGTGCTTTTAGGTTGGTAACAACTACTTGACCACGTTTTTTATAATCTTCAAGAAAAGGTTTGAGTTTTTCGAGATTAGTTTTATCTGCTTTATTAAAAACAAATAAAACTGGTTTGTTATTAATTATTTTGAAAATTTCATCATTAAAAGAACTTCGAGGTAATCTAGCATCCATTACAATAATAAATAAATCAAATAATTTTTGTTTTTCTTGCAATAGTCTAAATTGTTTGGCCATATGGCCAGGAAATCAATGGATCATATTATTTCCTTTCTATTCTTTTTTTAATATAAAATCCTTGCCTTTTTGGACTTCATAAATTGACAGATCATTAAAGTTTGTTTGTCGTAAAATTTCATATAAAACAATAGCTACTGAATTAGCTAAATTTAAACTGCGACAATTAGAATTCATAGGAATTCTTAAACAATTATCGATGTTAGTTTGCATAATTGTCTTTGGTATCCCTGTACTCTCTGTGCCAAACATAACTCATATTTCACCTTCTTTCTGTGCCAGTTCATCATATTTAATATCGATATAATTTTTTAAACCATAACGTGTTATGTAAAAAATATTTTTGCTAGGATATTTTTTAATAAAATCATCATATGATTGATGAACTTCATGTTGAATTTCACTAAGAAAGTGCCCGGCTGCTTTTCTTTTTAATCAATGAGGGTGTAAGTCAAAAGCTATTGGTTTTATAATATGAAGCTTGGCTTTAGCAGCGAAACATGTACGGATTATATTTGCTGTATTAGCATTTATTTCAGGTTGATATAGAATAATATTAATCATAGTAAAAATTTTACTATATATAGCAAAAATTAGCAAATATAAAACTCACTAAACAAACATTTAATCCAATCTTTATGATATGTTGGTAAATAAAAAAAGTTTGGTTTAGAAATAAACAAACTTTTTATAAATCTATAAATATAAACTACGATATTAAAAAACTATTTAAATAATTTTTTATATTGACCATATCCTTTTTCATCAAGTTCTTCATAAGGGATAAAACTAAGAGATGCGGAATTAATGCAGTATCTTAATCCACCTTTATCTCTTGGGCCATCACTGAAGACATGACCTAGATGTGAATCGGCGTTTTTAGATTTTACTTCTGTTCTAATCATTCCATGCGAAGTATCTGTCAATTCAACCAATAGACTATTATCTATCGGCTTAGAAAATGCTGGTCAACCGCAACCAGAATTAAATTTATCATCTGATATAAATAATGCTGTACCATCAACAATATCAACATAGATGCCTTTTTCATAATGGTTATTATATTTATTCATATAAGGTCTCTCAGTAAATGCTTTTTGCGTTACATTATACTCAAGTTCACTTAGTTGTGCTAAACGTTTTTCTTTTTCTTGGGGATTCATAAACCCTCCTTATATTTTATAATTTTATATTGAGTAAGTATATAAAGATTTTATATGATTTTATGCATAATTTAAATTATTTTAGAATTTGTGAATTAGGAATTTTCTAACTTAATAAGAGTTTGATGAACCTAATATTAAATATGCTCATATTAATATTTCAAAAAAACACCACAAATACATAGATCTGTGGTGTTTTAGCACTATTTTTTTACTTAAAAAGTAACATAGAAAAAATTTATTTTCTAATATTTAGTGATTTAATGGTTGATTGGTATAATGTATAATCTTCGTTTTTTAAGTGATTTAGCAATGCTTTACGGTGATTAACTTTTCTCATAAATCCACGCATTGAGTGCAAATCTTTTTTATTAATAGCAAAGTGTTTTTTTAATGATTCAATATCTTCAGTTAATATTGCTATTTGTACAGGCAAGTAACCTGTGTCTTTTTCATTTCTTCCAAATTGCTTTACCAATTCGCTTTTTCTAATTTTAGAAACCATCTTTTTCCTTTCATAACCTAGCAATAATCTTAATTACTACCAAGGAATAAATAACGAATACCTCAATATAGGGCATTCGCTTTTATTATATCATAAAAAAATAAAAACACGACTAGCGTGTTATGGTCAATTTCTTGAAATGGTGCGAACAAATGGACTTGAACCATCGACCTCACGATTATCAGTCGTGTGCTCTAACCAACTGAGCTATGCTCGCATAAAAACATGGGATAAACCCATATAAGTATATCACAAAAAAATTAACGTTTTGAAAATTGTCTTGCTCTTCTTGCTTTTCTCAATCCAAATTTCTTACGTTCCTTAACACGAGCGTCTCTTGTTAAGAATCCAGCATCTTTTAATTTGTTACGATATTCATTATTTGATGCTTCTAATAATGCTCTTGCAATACCTAATCTAATGGCTCCTGCTTGACCGGTTAAACCACCACCATTTACATTTGCAAAAACATCAAATTGATTTGTTGTTTCGGTAACGCCAAATGGACTTAAGGCATCCATTAATAAAATTTCTGAATTTAAATATTGTTTCGCTTCTTTTCCATTAATTACAAAATTGCCTTTTCCAGGAATTAAGTAAACTCTAGCAATGGAAGATTTACGACGTCCTAGGCCATAGTATCTAATTTTGTCTGCCATTATTTAACCTCTATTTGTGTTGGTTGTTGTGATACTTGCTTATGTTCTGCATTTGCATAAACATAAAGATTTTTAAATTGTTTGCGGCCTAATTTTGTATGAGGCAACATACCTCTAACTGCTTTTTCAACTAGAGCAATTGGCTTTTTAGCTCTTAAATCTGCAGCAGTAATTTGTTTTAAACCACCAGGATATCCAGTGTGGTGATAGTAAATTTTCTTTTCATCTTTTTTAGCTGTTAAAAGAACATCTTTTGCATTAATAACAACTACATTGTCGCCCATGTCAACATTTGGAGTAAATGTTGGTTTATTTTTTCCACGAAGGATTGAAGCAACAAGAGTTGAAAGTCTACCTAAAGGTACGTTGGCTGCATCGATGATGTATCATTTTTTATCAACTATTTCTTTTCTAATAATTGTTGTTTGACGCATACTTTCTCTTTCATGTTTTAAATATATTTAAAAATTAATGATCATTATTTATATACATAACTTAATATAAATAAATTTCACTAAACTATTATAGCAAAAAAAATTTCATTAGTTCATTTTTGCAATCATATATATTAATGCTGTTTCTGCTCGCAAAATTGTCTTGGTTAATGAAACGATTTCGACATTTTCTTTTTTTGCCAATTCTATTTCATTTAACGAAAATCCACCTTCTGGACCGACAATTAGAAGAGTATCTCCTTTTCGTTTGGTTATCTTTTTATCTTTTTCATTTTCATAAGCTAAAATTTTGTTTTTAACATCTAGTTTAATAATCTCATCATAGGTCATAACTCTTTCAAATATTGGCATTGTATTTCGAAAAGATTGTTGTGATGCTTCAAGGATTATTTTTTTAAATCTCTTTATTTTGCTTTCTATTTGCATATTAGTTTTATCTGTGTATTCTGAAATAAAAGGAATAATTTTTGTTACTCCTAATTCAACGCTTTTTTGTAAAGCAATCTCAAAATTATTTTGTTTTATAAGTGGGATTGCTACTATTAGATCATCTTCTAATTCATTATCTATATTTAACTTTTTCTTAATTATGGCCTTATTAGGAAACTCAAAATAACATAAGTAAAACTCATTATTAAAGTTTATTAAAAAATCTTGATTTTTAATCCGGATTACTTTTAAATGTTTTTGTGTATCTTCATCTAAAGAGAAATAATTTTCACTTTTAGAACTGCTAAAAAATTTATACATAATTATTAAATTATAAAATTTTTTATAAATATCTAATACTTAATCCTTAAATCATAAATAAAAGTTTTAGAGATAGAAAGATAATAAGTTTTATTTTTTTAATAAACACTTAATAAACAATAATAATATAAGCACTTTTTTTTCTAAAAAAACATGTAATTAAATAATTAATCCAATTGCGGCCTTTTATATGATCCAAATTATAAATGCAACATTAAAAATAAAAAAATATAACGGAAATTCGGAATATTTAACATAAATTAAATAACTGTATTTATATTTTTATTGTTATTTTTGTAAAAAAAATGAAAAAATCTAACTTTTTTATATTAAACTAATAGCAAATAAAAAACAATAAAGGAGAATATATGATTAAAAATAAATTCCTAAAAGCATCACTATTTTTGTTGCCGATATTGCCCACTGCAACATTAGTTGCATGTGCACCAACAAATAACAGCGAACATACAGTTCCAGACGCTGGGCCCAAAATTAATGAAAATAAAAAAACAAATCAAACATTAGATTTTACTAATTTTGGTGTTAAAAAATTTAATGGTCAAGTAAAAACCAGAACATTATTATTTGCGGCGGCAACAAGTGAAAATTTTCTAGATAAGGATGGTGTATTTTCATTCAGATTACACCACCGGCCAGTGGAAGGTGTTAAGGGCGAATGATTAGCCTTTGCCACAGAAGTTAAAGGAAGAAATGATAATACATTAGTAGATCCTTTAAATATAAAAATTGCATCGACGCAAGCCGATGAAGGAGCTGGTGTTGAATATCCTTTAAGATTTAAATTTGATAAGCCAGAAAACAAGTTAGGTACAGGAAAGTATTACACATTTGTTTTTTGAAAAAAAGATGGAACTGAAAGAATTGTTTTCAATCAAACACATATTGATAATAACAACGACATTTTTCCATCATTTCTACCAAACTAATAAATTAAGAAAAAAATTATAAAGAGCAATCAACATTATGGATTAGGATTACTTAAAAAATAGAAATATTTTTTTGTTCTTACTTGCGCCATTATGTTGTGCTCATTTTATTATTGTTACTTTTGATAAAAAACTTAAAATAAAAAGCCGAATGCTTTACATTTATGGATAAAAAATATGCCCATTTGCACACGGTGGATAAGCATAAAATAAATATCCCTTTATATCTTTTATTGTTTTTTATTGCTTGCGGGGTCTTTTTTTGATTTTTTGATTATTATGTTACGACGCTGGAAATTAAATTAATAATAATTTTGTAATATTTACATATTTTTTTATAGGGAACATTGTCTATATGTTTTTGCTTTTATACAAATTTTATTTAGGAATCAAAGCATTTTATAAATTTGGTATAACAAGTTTTATAAGCATTTTAGGAAATATTTTTTTAAAAAAATCAGTCTACAATAAAAGAAAAGTTAATAATATTGTCATTTATAAAAATATAAATTATATCAATAGCGAAATATTGGAATGAATAAAAGAAGAAATAAGCAAATCCAAAAAATAGCTGTGTCCAAAATTTAAATGCCAACTTAACTTAATTTATTATGTTTTATGATACAATTTTTATATTAATTTTATATAAATATATAAAAAATGTAATGAGGTTACAATGCCAAATAATACTAAAAAAAATATTCATGATGTTATCGCTCATTTAAAAAATATGGGTTTTGTTTATCAAAATTCAGAAATATATGGTGGTGTTGTGAATACATGAGATTATGGTCCATTAGCAACTACTATGATGACTCAAATCAAAAATATATGAATTAATGAATTTATAAGAAAAGAAAAAAATTATCAAATTGATTCTAAAATTATTATGAATAAGAATGTTTGGAAAGCTAGTGGTCATATTGATAATTTTTCTGATTTTCTAATTGAAAATAAAGTTAATAATAAAAGATACCGTGCTGACCATATTATTAAAGATCTATTTCCTGAAATTAATGTCGAAAAATGTACATTTGACGAATTAGAGAAAATCATTAAAAAAAATGTTAAAAAATATGATGGCGTAAGTGCAGAATGAGGAGAAATTAGACCATTTAATTTGATGTTTAAGACGCAAATGGGAGCAATTGATAACAGTTCTTCTGAAACCTTTTTAAGACCTGAAACCGCACAAGGTATATTTGTGAATTTTAAGAACTTGACTAGAACATCAAGAGCTAAATTGCCTTTTGGAATTGGCCAGATAGGTAAAAGTTTTCGCAATGAAATAACCCCCCGTGACTTTATTTTTAGAACAAGAGAATTTGAGCAAATGGAATTAGAATTTTTTTGCGAAGAAAAAGATAGCAATAATTTTTATCAGTATTGAATTGAAAAATGTAAAAAACTCGTTTTATTATTAGGTCTTAAGGAAGAAAATATACGTATAAGACCACATGAAGCAGAAGAATTAAGTCACTATTCAAAAGGAACAAGCGATATTGAATACTTATTTCCTTTTGGATGAGGTGAGTTATTAGGAATTGCTAATCGCGGCAATTATGATTTAAGTCAACATATGAAATTTTCTGGTGAATCTCTTGAATACTTAAAAGACGATGGGGCCAAAATAATTCCATATGTTATTGAACCTTCAATTGGATTGGACAGATTGCTTTTTGCATTGATTATCGATGCTTATACAGTCGAAAAAATTGATGATAAAGA
Source organism: Mycoplasma sp. 1890 (assembly GCF_053851615.1). Lineage (NCBI taxonomy): Bacteria > Bacillati > Mycoplasmatota > Mollicutes > Mycoplasmatales > Mycoplasmataceae > Mycoplasma > Mycoplasma sp. 1890. The sequence continues at coordinate 31,237 of NZ_JBSQAZ010000006.1, read as the reverse complement.
AGAAAGAGTGATTTTAAAATTAAGTAAAAAAATTTCACCCTATCAAGTTGCTATATTACCTTTAATGAAAAAGCAGTCATTGGAAGCCAAGGAAATTTATAACAATTTATTGGAAAATACTAATATTAGAATAGCATATGATGAAGCTGGTTCTATTGGTAGAAGATACCGTCGACAAGACGCAATTGGAACACCATTTTGTATAACTGTTGATTTTGATACAACCAAAAATAATACTGTAACTATTAGAAATAGAGACACAATGAAGCAAGATGTAATACCAATTAGTGAAATTGCAAGTTATTTATTAGAAAACAGATAATAAAAGGAATTAATTTTGCAGGAAAGTGTTTGAGAATATGTAATTTCTAAAAGTGATATTGTTAATATTATTGGGCAATATCTGACTTTAATGAAGCAAGGGAAGAATTATAAGGCTTGTTGTCCTTTTCATGGCGAAAAAACGCCATCTTTTGTTGTTAGCCCAGAGCAAGGAATATTTAAATGTTTTGGTTGCGGAAAAGGCGGAGATGTAATTAAATTTATTCAATATAAGGAAAATTTAACATCCTTTGAGGCACTAAAATTTTTAGTCAATAAACAAAACCTAGATATTTCCAAATTCGGCAATTTTATGAATAATTCCGCTATCACAACTGAACATTCTAAAATTCTTGAAGTCAATAAGGTGGCACTTAATTTTTTTAGATATCAAATTACTTTTGAAAAAAGCGCCGAATTAATAAAGTATCTGCACAAAAGAAACCTAAATGATAATTTAATTAAAGAATTTCAAATTGGTTTTTCATCAAAAAACAAGTCAATTTATGAAACTCTTATCGAACATAAATTTGATTCGTTTGAAATATCCAATTCATCATTATTATCTTCTATTGAAAATAAAAATTTTTTTAATGATCGTCTAATGTTTCCGATATGCGATGAATTAGGCAATATTATTGCTTTTTCAGGTAGAGACATTACTGGATTACAAAACCCTAAATATTTAAATAGTTCTGAGACTATTGTTTTTCGAAAAAATGAAGTAATTTTTAATTATTTTCATGCAAAAGATGAAATAAATAATAAAAGAGAAGTTTACTTAGTAGAGGGGCAATTTGATTGCATAGCCATGTTTAAAGCTGGATTCAAAAATGCCGTAGCAATTATGGGTACTTCATTATCACCAGCCCATCTAAAACTATTAAATAATAAAACTATTACATTATTTTTTGATAATGACAGTGCAGGGCAAAATGCAACACTAAAGAATTTAAGGATGATATTGTACTATTCAAAAAAATACAATTTAAATGCTAAATTTGTTATAAATACATTAAATAAAGATGCAGATGAACTTTATAATCTAGATAATGGTTTAACTTTAAAAAAAATGTGTGAAAACAAGGTTGATATTGTCGAATATTTATTAATACTGGCCAAGCAAAATATTTTAAACAATAAACAATCATTTGAGAGAAACGAAATATTTAAGCAGATATTTGAATATGTTTATTATATTGATAATTCATTAGTTTTAATGCTCAAAGAAAGATTTATTAATGAAAACATTTTAACTGCCGATTTATTTGAAAACTACTATAAAAATTCTAATCCCCTTTTTTTATCAGATCCATTATTTAAAAATAAAATTAATGAAAAAAAACATAGCACAAATCACCCAAGTATTTATACAAATGAAAATTATGATAATAACTTTTTTATCAAAAATGATATTGCAAGCCTTCAACCAGAAGTTTCGAAGCAAGCAAATTCGCCAAGTATTAATAAAAAAAATAAAAAATTCATTAATGCTAGAACAATATTAAAACAAGAAATAAGTAGGCATTATATGCTATTAAAGGAAATTTTGTTGCTAGTATTAAATCAACCCTTTATTGCAAAACAATGAAAAAATGATGGATTTCACGATCTTAATTTAGATGATGATTCACAAAAGATATTAAGAAAATTAATTAGTTATATTATCAAAAAGAACAAGGAAGGTTTAGAACTAAGTCAATCCAATCTTGTTTCGGTAATTGAATCCGACCTTAATAAAGCAAAAATATCAAATAACATTGATTTAATAAATGAATATAAATCATATCTAGAACAGGCAATTCAGATAAAAAATTTAACTCTCACAAGTGATGATTTGAAAAAGGATATCAAAAATCTATATGATCGTGTAGATGAATTTGTTGAGAATCGAAAGAAACCAAAAAAGCAGATTTTAATGTATACCAAAGGAGCACAGGATGACAAGTAATAATTTAGAAAAATCAATAGATTATGTTATTTCAGTAATTGAAAATGAGGTAGTTAAAAGGAAAAATAAAGATAAAAAATTTAAAACCCTATCTCAAGAGGAAGTTTTTGATATTCTTTATAAGAAAAAACTTTATGTTGATGATGAAGAAGCAGATTTATTATTGCTTAAATTGTTTGAAAAAAATCTTATTTCTAATAGTGTTGATGAAGGCGATAACGATGATGTTGAAAATTTTGTTCAAGATGCAGAATTTAACGAAAGTATGTTAAAAGATATTGATGACGAGGATGCTGAAAACGAAGATATTGACTATGACTTTGAATATGATGATAGCACCTTGGTACCAAATGATAGCATCAATTCTGCTGTAGAAGAAGATCAAACCTTTAGTGAAGATGATGAATATATTTCAAGCAAAATTAGTGAAACGTATGATGAAGAAGATGAAGAATATGACTATGATCTTAACGAATATGATGATTATAGTGAAGTTAATTGAAAAAGTAGAAGATCTAATGATGAATTTGATGCATCAAAATTATTAAAAAACTATGATAGTGAAGAAATAAAAATTGGTTCAGCTAGAAAAAATTCTGAGAATAGTAATTTGTCAAACAGATTAACTGAAACAAATGATATTGTTAAGTGATATATGAGATGAATAGGCAAGTATGGTAAGCTTTTAACACCAAAGGAAGAATTAGAAACAGCTGAAAAAATGGCTAAGGCTAGAGAGAATGGTGACAAATGAGCATATAAAAAAGCACGCGATTTGTTAATTAAAAGAAATTTAAGACTAGTTATCAATAATGCTAAAAAATATAAGAATAGAGGTTTGAGCTTTATTGATTTAATTTCAGAGGGTAATTCTGGAATCATGAAAGCGGCTGATAAATATTTACATACTAAGGGATATAAATTTTCTACATATGCTACTTGATGAATTAGACAAGCAATTACTAGAGCCGTTGCTGACCAAGCGAGAACTGTAAGGGTCCCTGTGCATATGGTTGAAACAATCAATAAAGTCTTGAAGATTGAGAGAGAATTACAACAAGAACAAGGTTATCCTCCTACAGATGAAGAAATTGCCAAGAAGTTTGGTGAACCCGAATTCACTGCTGATAAGGTAAGATATATAAGAAAAATAAACATTGACCCTATTTCGCTTGATAAAAATATTGGAAAGGAAGAAAATTCAAGCTTTTCAGACTTTGTTAAGGATGAAAGCGTAATTAGTCCAACTAATTTTACAAGTCAAGAAGAATTGAGTGTCATTTTGAATGAAATGATTAATTCGTTAACAGATGAATCTGATCGATTATTAATAAGAAAAAGATATGGAATTTCTGACCCAAACGGAGAATCATATCGTCCTCATTCCTTAGATGAACTTGCTAAAGAACTAGGGGTAAGTAAAGAAAAAGTTCGTCAAATTGAAACGAAAGTTTTGCGTAAATTAAGACATCCGCAAAAACGTAAGCAATTAAAAGAGTTCTATGCTAATGAAAGTTATAATTTAGATTAAATCGAGGTGAAAAATGATTAAGTTGGGCAGTCATGTCTCGTTTTCAAAACCGGACTATCTATTAGGCGCTGCACGTGAATCACATCATAATAATGCTAACTGCATGATGATTTATCTCGGTCCAAATCAATCCCCTTATCGCGTTGAAGAAAAATACTACAAGTATGATGAGTACAATAAATTTTATGCAGATAAAATTAAATCCGATGATATTATTGTTCATGCACCCTATATCATTAATCCTTCAAACCCGCTAAAAAATAAGTTTGCGATTGATTTTTTAATCTCCGAAATTAAAAGAATGAATTTTATAGGGGCTAAAATAATTGTTTTGCATCCTGGTGCACATACTACTTTTAGCAAAGAAGAAGCTAAAAGTAGCTTAATTTATTCATTAAAAACAGTTTTAGCAAAAACTAATGATGTAACAATCGCCTTAGAAACTATGGCTGGTAATGGAAGCAATTATTGTAATAATTTTGAAATATTAAAAGAAATAATTGAGAAAATTAAATCTGACAGAGTTGCCATATGCCTTGACACATGTCATATATGGGATTCTGGATATGATATTAGGGATTATGATAATTTTAAAAAATATTTAAAAGACAACGATTTTTTAAAGTATATAAAAATTATTCACTTAAATGATTCAAAAAATCCGCTGGGTTCTAAGAAGGACCGCCATGATAATATTGGAAAGGGGTATATTGGTTTAGAAACTTTAAAAAAATTTGTTTATGATCCCGATTTTGATAATATACCCATTATTTTAGAAACACCATATATTGGCGACTTAGCGCCTTATAAAGAAGAAATTGCTTTATTATTAGATAACACAGAGCCTAGTTTATTTTAAATATCATTAAGATCGCTTTTTGTAATTTGTCTATTATCTTTGACTAAATCTAAATTTTTTTCTATCCTATTTTAAACACCTAATTTCAAATTTTCTTCATAGTTTTTTGCTAAAAAAACAATAATTACAACATTGTTAGAAATATAGTATTTGAGTTGCTTCTTAAAAACGACACATTTTATAACTATGCACCTAAAACTTGGCGCATAGTTTTTGTTAAACTCAATTTTATCTAAAGTATTGATAATTATCTCATTTCTTTTTTGTGAGCATACATATTTTAATATTTTCTAATGTAAACCTTCGGACAAACTATTTGAAAGAGAAAATTTAAGATCTATTGTTATAAAATTTAGTTTTCATATCTTCGCTTAATGTACAATATCAATCTCTATGACAATAGCAATTAACAATTGTTTATCTTACCTTTTTAATATATCTAAAAATTTGTCTCAATCAAATCTTACAGAGGAGGAGATATTTTTTTATTAGGAAAACTAGAAAAATGAAGTATCTCATCTAATAACATTAGTATTGAACCTCTAAATTCTTTATTATCAATAAATAAAGTAACATCTGTTCTTTGAAATGCGACAAATTTATTTATAGCTAGTTTTTAGTTGTTTAACAACAAAGTTGCATTATTATATTTCGTGGTTTTGACTAATAAGGATTAAAATATATTTATCAAATTTACCCCTTTTTTTATCTAAGGATATTTTCTAAACACTTAAAAGCCGAATATTCTTCTTCAATCATAATAGATTTAAAATCACTTGATCTATGTGCCCTTATAATTTTTTTGAATATCATCCAAAACCAACAACTCTCTTTTGTATTGCTTAGTCCAATGAAAACACTTTTAGAATTTAATTTATACTTCGCCATTATAGCAATGCGCCTCGCTTATTTCTTCTAATTTTTATCTTAAAAGAATCTCATTGAGATAAATATTAATTAAATTAGTAACATCAGAGCTAAAACCATTTACATTCTAATTAGTAGATAGAATTTCTGCTTATTCTTATTTCTTAGCATGTATTAATTTCTTGCTAACAAAATCATCATTTACGCGCTGAATGGATTTTTTTACTTTTTGTATTTAAAAAAGAAACTATTTATGTTTTTAATTTATTTTATTGTTCTATAATACCAATTTTTATTTAATTCTGCTAGCTTCCATATTTACTCATTTATACCCTATGCGTTATTTACAAACACCATTGATCATTAATTGATTTGATGAGAATTATCAAAAAAAAAAAAAAAAATGTAAAATACTTACATCAAAATAGTATTTAAAGGAGAAAAATGAAAAAAAGCAAATTACTTTTTATAGGATTTTTACCTGCTTTGGCAACACCAGTTATAGCTCTATCATGTGCAAATCCTGCTAAACCAGAAAAACCAGAAAAACCAGCTGAACCAAAGAAACCAGAAAACCCAGAAACAAGAACCCCTCAACAAGAAATGCCTGATAAGAGTAAATCCGATAAAACAACTCCCGATACCGGAGGAACTAAAGATGATTCAAATAATAAATCACAAGAAAAACAAGAAAAGAATGAAGAACATAAAAAAAATGAATCTTCAGATGTTCCATCTTCATTCGAATTGCTAGGATATGATAAAGAAAACATTAAATTAGAGGACTTTAATCGCCAGATTTTTGGACAGGCTGATGTACCAAAAGAATACCAAACACCGCCAACATTTGAATTATTGGGTTTTGGAAGCGCAACTATTGGTGAGGAAGAATTTAGCAGACAAACAAACGGTTTAAAGATAAAAGATACTGATTTCAAGAGTTATGTTATAAATTTTAAAAATGATAAATTAACTATTGAATTTGAAACAAATAATGATTCATATTTTAATAAAATAGCTACAATAGCAATTGTTGTTAACGCCTTCGAAACATCGTCGCAAAAATTTACATCACAGAAATTAACCCTAACTAACAAAAGAATAAATTCATTTAATAATAAATTCACTTTTGATTTTTCTTTAAATAGTGAAATTAAATCAGCTACCCATAAGATTCAATCAATTCGTCTTGTAGAATTAATTATTGATGGTCAAAAGGTTGAACTTTAATATCTTTTAAGAAATCTCAATAAAAAAATTTAAAAGCAAAGGTTTGTTACCTTTGCTTTTAAAATTACTTCAATTATTCTTCGTAATTTTCAGGGCGGCTTAAGATCTTAGAACCATTTTTGGTAACAAGGATTGTATCTTCAATACGAGCCCCGCCCAAATCTTTTACATAAATCCCGGGTTCAACCGTGATAACCATTCCTTCTTCTAATACCACATTGCCCGTTCTTCTGCCAACTCCTGGTAGTTCGTGCACATCGATTCCTACACCATGGCCAGTTGAATGAGTAAAGAATTTACCATATCCTTTTGATTGTATATATTCTCGACAAATTTTATCAATCTCAGATGTTTCAATTCCTGGTTTTACAGCTTCGCGGCCAAGTTTTTGAGCTTCGCTAACAACATCAAGAATCGAAACTAATTCAGCTGACTTGGGTTTTCCAAAGAAAAATGTTCTTGTTATATCGCTAGCTCAACCATTGTATTGCGCTCCGAAATCGATTTTAACAATATCGCCATCAACCAATTTACGATTTGTTGGATGATGATGAGGTTCGGCAGCATTTGTACCAAATGCAACGATTGTTTCAAAGCTTTCTTTTTCAGCACCAAAAAGGCGCATTAAATATCCAAGTTTATTTGATACTTCTAATTCAGTCATGCCTTCAACTAAAATTTTCTTTAATTCCTCTAATGCTTGCAATGAAATTAAACAAGCTTCCTGGATGTAATCGGATTCTTCTTGGTCTTTTATTATTCTAAATTGTTTTCCTTTTACATTATGAAATTTTGCTTTTGGCATCATTTTTTTAAAATATTCAAATGTTTGAACATGTAAATAATCTGATTCAATACCAACATTAGAATATTTTTTCTTGTTTAGAAAATTCGATAGTGTTTCTTCTCCTGACTCCAATAAAATAACTTCAACATTCTTTGCAAATTTAGTTGCATATTCAATATATCTACCATCTACAAATAAAAAGGCTTTTTCTTTCTCGATCACAATAAAACCATCACTTGTCTGAATACCAGCATATCATAATCTTGTTTGAGGCGCCTCTGAGATAATTGCATCTAGCTTTAATTCTTCGAAAATTTTGGTTATTTGTTGTTTTAGCATTTTAACTCCTAAACTCTATTTATTTTTTTTCTTTATGGTTTGTATGTTCATTACATTTTGGACAATATTTTGTTACTTCCATTTTTTCTGGATGCAACTTTTTATTCTTCTTTGTGATGTAGTTTTCCATTTTGCATGACTCACATCTTAATGTTAAACCTTCTCTTGGCATACTTTCTCCTTCTTTTTTAAAATATTTAATTTTTGAATACTTTAAATAACATTATGTATTTTAAAATAATTATAAATTATATTATAATTTGCTATTAATTTGCTTTTTTTAATATGTTAAGGATAACATAAAAAAATGATTAATTATTTTTTAAAAAATTATTTAATAACATAACTTTTCATTGCTATTGCTAACTATTAACAAGTGATTAATTATGTGATATTTGTTCTGAATTATTTTTTTGCTCTATATCTTTATTTTCTATACTATCACCTTGGATTGGCTCAATAATAATATTATCTTTTGTTATATCAAGATTCTTGATATCGTCATTATTTTTTTTCGAAATGTCTTCAAGATATTGCTTGGTTATTCCCTTCAAATACTTAACTAAATATATAATGCCGCTAATTCATGACAAAATAAGACCAACAATTAAAGGGATATTAACATAAAGAATATATTTATCATTTGAAACATATTTACCTAAATCATTATCAAAATTAGTAAATCATGGTGCACTAAATGCTATTGTAATAATTGCGAGTGAGACAATAATGGTTTTAATCTTACCTCACCAATTTGCCGCTACTTTAATGTCCTTCTTTACGGCATAAACTCTCGCACCATCAACCAAAATATCACGGATGATAAACAAAACAACAATTGGCAAGAACGAGTAGTTCATTATTGATATAAATAACAACATCATTATTGTCGCAATCTTATCTGCAATTGGATCAAAAATCTTACCAAATTGTGAAATAGTTTTTGTTTTTCGGGCTATATGTCCGTCAATAAAGTCAGTCACCATTGCTATAATAAATATTGAGACATTTAATCAATATATGATTGATAAAGTTATCGAGTATTTTTGATTACCAACAATTTTAATTCCATCATATCAAAATGTTCCATTGTGTTTAATAATTAAAAAGAAAGCGGACGACATTAAAAATATAAAAGGAATCATTAATATTATCCTCAACACTGTTAGTCAATTTGCAATACCAAATTTTTTTATGTGTGGGCTATTATTTTTGCTTTTTTTAATATCTTTAATCTTCTTCATAAAATTGACTCTCAATAGCATTAATTGTCTTTTCTTCTAATGCTATATTTTTTTTATCTTCTGGAATGCCAATATACTGAGTTTCAAAAAAATCTAATGTATCATTAATTTTTTTAGTTCACAAATTTGGTTGAGTTATTGTTAATTTTTCAGCGTGTTCTACAAATAGAGTATACTTCTCATCGTTTTGGAAAGAATATGCAAAATCCTCTCTATTAATTAATTTGGTTAGCAATTTTTTTACACCGTTTTTAATTTGCCCCATTTTAAATTGGGATTCATTTGCACCAAATTTCTCTAACTGTTTCATACTAAAATCAATGACATATTTATAAGTCATAATATATTCATAATATAACGCCAATGTTTCAGCATTCTTTTTATATTCTAATTTTGCTGCTTTTCTTTTTGCTCTTTTATTTTTCGTAACTTTTCAAGCGATATAAGCAATTATAAGTACTAAAACAATTGCGAGCAAGACATACACAATAGTTTGTCCATTACCCATATTTTTCTCCTTAATTATATTTTAAAAATTATATATTAATATCATCCAAACTACAAAACAATGTTAATTGTTTTTTGTCTTATATAAAATCAAAGCTTCAAAAGGGTTGAGTTCTTTTGGAATTTCTGAGTAGAATTTATTAGCATATGAACTTGCTAAAATTTTATACCCATAAAGCGGAGTTATCTTCTGATGCTTTGATGTCAAATTTGTAATCAATACCATCCTCTGTTCATTAAGTTTTTTGCTAAATTTAAATATACCATGGCTTTGTTTAATATTTCATACACCCTTTATGAAATAAGAAGAAAATTTGGAATTTAAAGAGAGTTTATTCAAGAAATAAATAAAGTTTATTGTGCTATCTTTATTAATAATTTGTTCCTCGACATTGTTACTTTCTAAATTAATTGGGTAAAAAATATTAGTATTTTCATTGCTTTTTATTTTTTGTCCATTTCAAGGCATTTGAATATAAGATGATCATTTATTGAAATAACAATTATATTTATGATATTCATTTAAACTTATATTTTTATATTGGAGAAATCTTTTTTCCTCATTATAATCTTCATTGTTAAATGTGAAACGTTGGTTGAATTTAGCGCGCAAGGCACCTATTTCATCGCCATAATAAAAACCTATTGAATGATTGCCACTATATAAAAATACAAAGAAACTTTTTGTTGATTCATTTAGGTAAGCCTTTTCATTAGCTCATTTAGAAAAGAAACGACCTGATAAATCAGAGCCGAATGATAATATCACATTTGAATGATTTTTAAAATTAGCTACAAATCTATATAAGGATTTAAAACTCATTTTATTCTTGAAATGTTTTTTTAATGCATCATTATTGCCAATAACAGACATTCAAGTTAAATACAAATAATCTAGGCATTTATTGTCTACCATTAGCATCTTTTTATATAGATTGAAATTATTATTACTAGTTTTAAAAATTACATTAATATTGCTATTTTTACGCTTGATAATCTTATATAAATCATTAATAAATTTTAATTTTTCTTCCTCCTTTAAGCCTTCAAAAGCAAGAAATTCAAAATTATCAAGTATAACAGTTGATACATTAAGTTGCAAGTAGAAACCTAAAACTGATTCAAAATATTTAATAAAATCAGATAACTCATATAATGATGTTTTTTCAAATTCTTTATTAATTAAATATGTATCTAATTTCGTTAAGTATCTATTTGACTCATAATAATTCAAATTATATAAACTCATCATATTATTTCAGTTAACAAAAGCTTGTCTTACTTCTTTTAAATTTATAATTGGAGCTACTTCAATTTGATTATTTTTAAATGTTTCAACAAGCTTTGCAAAATCCTTGATTGAACCATACCTTTTTTTTATTAGTCCAAGATCAAATCTATTTTCATATAGTTTTAGAATATCTTCAAAGCATATAACATTAACACTTAAATTTTTGAAATACTCCAATTTGCTCATAACCCCTTTAAAATCACCAAAATTGCTTCCATTGGTATCAACAAAATTTTCAACTTTTAGCTCATATAAGATGATTTTTTTACCTAAATTAACCATTAATAAATCCTTAATCTCAATAATTTTATACTCAATAAATCAATAAGCGTATCTGGTAAAATGTTGCCTTTTTTAAAATCTAGATCAATATTTGCTAAATCAATGATTAACTGATTTAATGTGTTAATGTCAATTCTATTAAAAAAGTCATAGTGAAGTTTGACACGATATATATGAATATTAAGCATTTTTGCTATTTCATCATTAGTTAATTTTATTGATTTTAATATTCCAATTGTTTTTGCATTAAGCAATATCGCTGATATTTGCGATATCACATAATTGTGCTCAATCCCGTAGCTAATCTGTTCGTTTATCTTTTTTATAATAGTTTTTGTGTCTTGACATTTTAACATTGCCTCACTTAGGGCAAAATCGATATTATTAGATACTGCATAATTATTATCATTAACCATTTTTTCGCTTATATCTTTATTTATTAATAGCAATTTATCAATTTCTGATTCTATTATTTCTAGATTATGTGGTAGCATTGATAGCAAATCAATAAGGACCTTATCCTTGATTGTTCCGCCTTTTGTTGTAATCATTTTATAAACAAAAGAAAATAATTCCTTATCGCTAATTTTTTCGATATTAATAGTAGTGCTATTATCATTTATAAATGCAAAAGCTCTTGATGCTAAAAAAGATTTATCATACTTATTTATTTCCTGTGTAAAAATAAGAATTAGATTAGCATCACTTAGTGATGCATTAATTATTTTTATAAACTCATTAATACACAAACCATTAGCATATTTATTTTTTATATTAAATATAAAGGGATTTTTAAATAAAATGATTTTTTTATTTAAAAAAAGGAAATTGTTATTTAATGCATCTGATAATTCTTCTAATGTAAAAAAATCATAAAATTTAACTATCTCGATATCACCTGCTTCAATAGTTTTTTCTTTGTTTATTATTTCATTAATTTTTTTATTTATCAAAAAATTTTCATTGCCTTTAATTAGGTACATACTAATTTATTATATTATAATAAGGACATTTTTTGGTATAATAAACTAATATTATTTACAATTTATTTATTTAAGATTGGAGCATTAAAGAAATGTCAGGACATTCAAAATGAGCAACTACCAAACATCATAAAGCTGCAATGGATTCAAAGAGAGCACAAATGTTTCAAAAATTTTCTAAAGAAATTATTGTAGCAGCAACAATTGGCGGCCCAGATCCAGATTCAAATCCAGCACTAAAATTAGCAATTGCTAAGGCAAAGGCAAAATCGATGCCCAAAGCAAATATTGAAAAAGCAATCTCAAAAGTTTCGGGTGGGTCAAAGGAAGGCGCTAACTTTCAAGGATATCTATATTCAGGAACAGCCTTTGGCGGCATAAATTTTGTAGTAAGTTGTTTAAGCGACAACTTTAACCGTTTATCATCTAACATTAAACACTATTTTAATAAATATAATGGACAGCTAGGAAAACAAGGTACTGTTCCGTATGTTTTTGACCAAAAAGGATTAATTGAATTTCCAATTTCATTAGCTTCTGAAGAAGAAGTAATGACTACCGTTTTGGAAGCCGGCGCTGAAGATTTTAAGGTTGAAGATGACTTATATGTTATTATTACCCATCCATCAGATTTTCAAAAAGTCAAACAATCTCTTGATGAGATTCTAAAAATTGATAACTATTCAACTGCTGAAGTTACATATATTCCAAATAGCGAGGTTGAAATCGATGAAGAAAAAATGGGGCAACTCGAAAAATTCGTCGACTTACTTGAAGATGATGAAGATGTTCAGGAAGTTTGACATAATGCAACAACTATTGAATAAAAATTAGTTCTACTTAATAATTATTAATATTTAAAACCTTTTTCAGACCAAGAGAAAGGTTTTAAAAATGCACAAAATAAACTTGTAAAATTTTTTAGACAGTTTAGCTCATATTAAGAATTTGACTTGACAAAATCTTAATATGGGCATTTTTTTATAATGCAATTCCTTCGTTATTATATTAATTTACAAACTCCTTGATTTTCTTGATAAATCGTTAAAAAATCATTTTTCAGACATCCTTTGTTGAAACTTAAAAAAATTTCGGATTTCAATATTGAAAAAATATCTTCTCTCTCTATTATCTAAGCTATTAATTATGTTTCTGTTTATTTCCAAAACTTTATTTTTAGAAAAATAAAAAAGAAATTTAAAGACATGATTTAAAGAGGAAAAAATATTCGAGATGTCAAAATTTATTCTCTTTAAATATTGCTTGTTTATTATGAGATTTGGTTTATTTTCTTAATACTTTCCTTATTTTTTCCCATATTAGATAAAAACATTTGTGTATTATTAAAAATTTGATTTATGAAATTAAAAATAAACAAAAAGAAATTTATTCTAACTGCCTCATTTTTTATTATTTCATCAGTTGTACTTATTAGTGGCGTTGTAGTTAAAACAGAAATTATAGATAAATGACATCATAACAAATCTTCTTTTAAAAGTAATTATATAACTGTTTTTATTGAAGGCGCAGTGGAATATCCGGGTGAATATACTTTAAAGGATGGGGCAAATTATTTTGATCTAATAAGAGAAAGCATTTTAAAAAGTGGTGCAGATTTACAAAAGATAAATAAATCACAGTTGTTAAAAAACAACGAAAGAGTTTTTATTCCCTTTACTAAAAATAAAAAATTAAAGATAACAGATATCAATGATTTGCAAATTTTAATAAATTTAGGAATTAAAACAAACATTGCAAAAAAAGTTTTTGAATACATTAAGGAAAGGAATGTTAAGAATTGAGATGATTTATTACAACTACCAGGCATTGGTGAAAAAACTTATCAAATATTAACAGAAAATATAGATATATAGATATTCTATTAATATCGTCCATCAGTTCTTTTTTAATATTTATACTAATATTGAGAATTGAAATTATTTTAATTTCACTAGCTTTAATAATGATTTGCATTTTTAATTTCTTTAATATTAAATTTTGAATTACATTTTTCATTTTTAGCTCAATTATTTTTTTAAGCTATGTAGTTTACCAGTCAATTTTTGCAAAAATTGACGGGATAAAATTAGATAATGATTTAAATATGATTAAAGAATATAAAGCCTATCTAATATTCAAATATAAGGATGCTTATTTTAAAGTTTTTAAGACCAAAAGCATTATAGATATTACTTTTATGAACAACTATGAGTATACATTTCATATCAAAGGAACACTTATTTTAAATAAGAATTTAAGCTCGTTTGAAGTTGCAAATAGGCTATTTTTTAATCTCACTAATTCAAATATTGAATTTATTAAAAAAAATGAAAAATTATCAATTTTTAACACAAAAAACCACACAGTTATAGATTATCTTAATATCATCATTTTCAACAATTATAATCAAGCTAATAACATATATAAAAAGCTTAGTGATCTTAATATTATTCACTTTTTCACTATTAGCGGATTTCATTTTAATTTAATTTATCTATTTATATCCAAAATAATTAGAAGAATTAAAAATGGCTATTTTATTGAAGATTTTATCGCTATTCCTCTATTGATTATTTATTTAATATCAATCGAATTTCATGTAAGTGCAACAAGGTCTTTAATCTTTTTAATATTAGCATATCTAAATAAAATTATTTTTAACAAAAAAATAAACAATATTGCGCTATTGGCAATAACGGGTTTAATAATGGTTTTTTACAATCCATTTATAATGTTTTCATACTCTTTCATTTTATCATTTTTGATTACACTATCCATATTTATTACAATTTTTGTTTTAACAAAACAAGGATATTTTGTCAAAACAATTGCGGTATTTTTAATTGCCCATATTTATTCCACTTTAATAATTCACACTTTTAATAAAAACTATAATATTTTTTCTTTTTTTATTCAACTTCTGTTTATTCCAATTATTTCCTTAAACTATATTATTACACTTCTATTTTTTAGGATAAATATCATTATTGAAAATACCATCCTTTGATTTGATGCGTTCATTGACATAATTAGTGAATCAAACATAATCATAAAATTTGATACATCATGATTAATGTGCTTTATATTTAGTATAGCCTTATTAAAGGCTTATAAAATAAAACTCCATAGCCAACTAAGGTTAGGAGTTTGATAAATTTAGCATTAATTTTAAATCATCTTCATTAATTATTGTTATACCAAGTTTTTGCGCCTTGGATAGCTTGCTTCCTGCCTTTTCGCCAATTAATAGGTAGGCTATATTACCAGAAATAGACGAAAGTACCTCGCCGCCATTTTCCACAATAAGTTTTTCAAAATAACTTCTAGGTTTTGTAAGCTTGCCTGTTATAACAAAGGATTTATTATTTAGGATATTGGTTATTACTTTTTGTTCATATGATGGATTTATACCATGTTCAATTAATTTTTTAATTAAACTTATGTTTTCTTCATTGGAGAATCATTCTATTAATTGTTTAGTAATCTTATCACCAAAATCATAAAAATCTTTAAACACTTCAAAATTAAAATTTAAGGCATTTTCTAGTTTTAGAATTTTTGAAGCAATAATATTCGCAGTTCTTTTTCCAACTAATGGGATTGATAAGCCAAATATCAAATTTTCAAGTGGTTTAGTTTTAATATCCTCAATTGATTTTAAAATTTTGTTTATTGACAAATATCCAAATCTTTCCAATTTAATTAATTCATCACGATGTTTATGAAGATTAAAGATATCCAATATATTATTTATAAAACCATTTTTGTAAAAATATATGATATTTTTTTCACCAAGTGAATTAATATCAAGCGCCTCTTTTGAAGCAAAATGAATAAGTTTTCTAACTTTTATTTCTTGGCAATCTTGATTCAAACAATATTGTTCCAACCCTGTTTCATTAAATAACAAAACATTATTACAATATGGGCATACCTTAAATGGGTCTAGCTTCTCTAAATTATGTTTATTAGCCAAACCTATAACGCATGGAATAATCTCACCAGATTTTTTTATGTATATTTCATCACCAATATTTATATCTAGATTTTTAATAAATTCATAATTATTAAGCGTTGCAAAACATACCTTTGTTCCTGACAATTCAACTTCTTGCAATAAAGCGTTATATGTAACTAAGCCAGTCCGGCCAACAGTAATAAAAATATCTTTTAATATGGTGGAAACAACATCAGGCTCATATTTAAAAGCAATTGCTGAATGAGGAAATTTTGCTGTTTCACCTAATTTATCATAAAATTTGAGCTCATTAAGTTTTATAACTATGCCATCAGTTTCATAGTTAAATAATAACTTTTTAGTCTTGAATTCCTCAATAAATTGTTCTATTTCTTTAATAGAAGAAACAAGGATTGATTGCTCTGTAACACAAAAACCCAACTTTTTTAAAAATTCAAATGATTCATACATAGTTTGAATATTATGTTTTTCCGGTGCAACAACATAATATAAGAATGATGAAAGATTTCTTTCTTTCACAATTTGTGGGTCCAATTGGCGTAAAGTACCAGCAGCAACATTGCGTGGATTAGCCATAGCCGTTTTATTTTCACTAAGCAATTTTTCGTTTATTTTCTTAAACTCATCAATAGGAAGAAAAATTTCACCTCTAACCTCAAGGGGCTTTTTATAATTAATTATTTTTGGAATATTATCTATTTGCAAAACATTATTGGTAACATCTTCGCCAATTAACCCATTGCCCCTTGTCACTGCTTGCATTAACTTGCCTTGATTATATTTAATAGAAATTGAGAGCCCGTCAATTTTTGGTTCAATAAAAAAAGAAAAATGCGAGGTTACCTTTTTAATATTATCAATAAATTTTTGGATTTCTGCAATGGTATATGCCTTATTTAAAGAAAGCATTGATTTATCATGCTTAACCTTAGCAAAATTTTTAGATACATTAGCATTAATTTTATTGGTTGGTGACTGCTCTAATTCTTCTTTTAAAAAAAGATGTTTGTATTGCAATTCCAATCTTTTTAATTGATTAAATTCAATATCATAAATTTCATCGGAAACTAACGGTTTATCAAAATCATAATAATATTTATCTCATTGACTTATTTTTTGTTGTAATTCTAGTATTTTTTTTCTTGTTTCAAAATCTTTTTCATTCATATTAAACCTTTTGAAATGAAGCAATTCACCATGATGGTAAAGCAATATGGTCTATAGCACATATTACAACCAATGCAGTTAGAGTCATTAATATTAGCGTAGCAATCAAATCTCTTCAATTAGGAACTAATTGACGATAATAGGTTCTTTTTGCATATGGTTCATATCCTCTTGAAGTCATAGCATCAGCTAAATCATTGGCCTTATTAAAGGATGAAACAAAAAGTGGGACCATTAGGACAATGAAAGATTTTATTTTATCCTTAAAATTACCATTTTTAAAATCTACTCCTCGGCTTGACTGAGCCTTCATAATTCTTCCTGATTCTTCTAACAAGGTAGGAATAAATCTTAAGGCAATGGATATAATCATCGTAATTATTTCAGTCGGTATTCTAAATATTTTTAACGGATATAGCAGATCATTGATTGCTCTCGTTAATAAAACAGGTTTTGTTGTTACTGTCAAAATTGTTGTTATTAATACAACGCCATAAATTCTCAAAAGTATTGTAAAAGTTCGATGAATTGAGAATAATGACAATTGAAATATCGAATTAACATCGTTGTTAGGAGCAAAATATACTACATTAACTATTAATTTACCGCGATATATCACAAAAGCGTCAGCATTTGTTTCTGTTGAAAGAGGAACATATTTATCAATTTCGTAATACATCACCGCACCCTTAACAGTTAGCATATTAATGACCAGGAGAAAAATAGCAATATAGATAGGAAACTTAATTTTTTTAAAAATAGAAATTACTGATTTAGTAGAAATACCATATAAAACCATACTAATAATTACTAAAATCGATAATGTAATATAATGTTCAGAAATAAAAAACAAAATTATAAATAGTATGTTAGCTAAAAATTTCAGTCGGGGATCAAGTCTATGAATTGGCGTCTGTATATTGAGATATTTGCCAATAATTGTTTTATCCATATTTATAGCTCCTTTTTATTTTTTTCACTTAATTATGTTATTTATTTTATCAGCCAATTCTTCAATATTTGTTACTTTTTCAATATTAAAACCAGCATTATTTAGCCTTTCTACATATGACAACAATTTTGTGGGAATTAAATTATTATCTAATAATAGTTTATTATCACTTAGAATATCATAAGTATTACCGTCTTTAATAATCTTCCCATCCTTAACAAATAAGGTTCTATTTGTTCATTTAAGAGCATTATCTAAATCGTGTGTAACAATAATAATAGTTGTGCCTTGCTTATATAAATTATAAAACAGCTGGAGCATTTCTTCAACACCCTGCGGGTCCAAACCAGCAGTAGGTTCATCCAAAACAAGAAATCTTGGTTCCATAGCAAGAATACCTGCTAAAGCAACTCTTCTTTTTTGCCCTCCTGATAAGTCAAAGGGGCTTCTTTTAAGATAATCAATTGGTAGACCGACCATCTCAATGTATTTAGCCGCTAATTCCTTAGCTTTGTCTTTTTTAATACCCATTGAAACGGGTCCAAAAATAATGTCTTTTTCAATAGTAGATTCAAATAATTGATATTCAGCAAATTGAAATACGACTCCAACTTGCTTTCTTAATGCTTTAACATTTTTGATTTTTCTTTTACTTTTGATAATATCAATATCAGTATATACTATTTCAACACGATCACTTTTTTTAGTTTTTTGAAACTTCTCTAAATTCTTTATATATTCATTTAATTTAGCTTGGTATGTTTCATCATTATCATCACTTTGTTTTTTTGGTTTAGATGGCTTTTTGGCTTTCTTAAACAAAGGGACATCACTAAAATGCAGTAAACCTTCATCGGGTAATATTAATGCATTAAGATGCTCTATTAATGTAGTTTTACCAGAGCCAGTTGGTCCAATAATTGAAATTGCTTCTGATTCATTAATTTCCACCGATACACCATCTAGCACCTTAATATATGTAGGAAGCTTTTTGTTATATTCCTTTGAAATATTGTCTACTTTAATTTGCATAATGTCTCCAATAATTTTTTATCGTCATATGTTGGCTCAATTCCGTGAATCATTTCACTAAGTTTGTATATAAAAGGTGAATCTATTTTTGCAATTTCAATTATTTGTTTGTTATTTAAAATTTCAATAGGTTTTCCTTGAGCTATCACATGGCCACCTGAAAAGACAATTAACTTATCAGCTAACAAGGCTTCATCCATATCATGAGTGATCGAAATTAATGTTTTATTGGTGTTGGAATGCAGATCATGAATTATTTTGTAAATGTCATTGCGGCCTCGAGGGTCTAGCATTGAAGTTATTTCATCAAAAATAATAATTTTGGGATCTAATGCAAGAGTAGAAGCAATGGCCACTCTTTGCTTTTGACCTCCTGATAAATTTTGAGGTTCCCTATCTAAAAAATTGCCCATTCCTACTTCATTGGCATATTTTTTTACAATTACGTTCATTTCATCATATGACATTTTTTTATTTTCTAAGGCAAAAGCAATATCGTCTTCAACAGTAGCGCCTATAAATTGATTATCTGGATTTTGATAAACAATACCAATTTTTTTTCTAATTTCCGCCAAATTTTCAGAATTTATTTCTAGACCATCAATAATAATTTTCCCAGATGAAGCTTTGTAAATTGCAGCAAGTAGTTTTGAAAAAGTGCTCTTTCCTGAACCATTATGTCCCAAAATGGCAACATATTGCCCATCTTCAATTGTAAAATTAATATTATCTAAGGCATATTTTTTAGCACCAGGATATTTATAACAAAGTTTTTTAATTTCAATCATAGTGATAATTATAAATATAATATTAATTTTATTTTTCAAAAATGCTTAAATTGACATTTTATTGTATACAATAAAATATATAAAAAAACTATATAAATCAACAACTATAAACATATTATTTAACTTCTTTTAATGCAAAAACCCAAGTGTCGTAGTTTCTTATAACTAATAGTTTTTTATAAATATTCTGCTTTTTTAAAATATAGTTTGGCTGAAAACAAACAAATTAAAAAATATTTTTAGATAAAACAAAAATTATGGTTTATAATATATAACGCTAATTGCGAGTGTAGTTTAATGGTAGAACTTTAGCCTTCCAAGCTAACTACGTGGGTTCGATTCCCATCACTTGCACCAGTTGCGGATGTAGTTCAATGGTAGAACATCAGGTTGCCAATCTGAATACGAGGGTCCGATTCCCTTCATCCGCACCATTTCAAAAAAACTTGGGAAACCAAGTTTTTTTGATTTAACTAAATTTATTCAAAATAAGGCAATTAAAACTTATATAATATTAAAAAATAAATAATAAAGGAGTTTTATGGCTAATGTATTAGTTTTATATTCTTCGCCCATATCAAAAGAGAAGTCTGTTTCAAGTGCTATTACTAAGAGCTTCGTTGAGGAATATAAAAAAATTAACAAAAATGATGAAATTGTGGAGTTAGATTTAAACGAACTTGAAATGGCAACACATCCAATGAACTCAAATAATTTTTTTGATTTTTTCAATGATGAATTATCAAGTAAATATATTGATATTTTAAAAAAAACTAACAAATTAATTATTTCAGCCCCAATGATAAATTTTAATGTTCCGGCAGTGTTAAAAAATTTTATCGACCGAATTTGTGTTGCTAATAAGACATTTTCTTATAAATACGCTAAAAAAGGTAGCTCAATAGGTTTGTTATCTAATTTAAAGGTACAAATAATTGCTTCTCAGGGAGCTCCATGTGATTGATATCCTTGAGCAAGTCACATTTCTTACCTAGAGGGCATCTGAAATTTCTTGGGTGCAGAGGTTAGTGAAACCCTTTTAATTGACGCAACAAAAGTAGAACCATTTAATTCTTATTCAATTGAGGAAATTATTAAAAATAAAATTAACAAAATTAAAGAAAGGGTTATGAACTTTTAATAATTTAAAATTTTAAAAACCAAGCTCTAAATAATGAGAAAGCTTGGTTTTTTATTTTTATTTTAAGCCTAAATTTTTGGTAAAAAATTAGATCATCATTTTTTGCAAAATTAAGCTATTTTGAACAATCATTCTCTAACACAGCTTATATTTATATTTTATCTAAATTATCAAAAACAAAAAATATTAATAATTTATTGCAAAATAATAATAAATTAGCTAAAGCAAATATTTTTTATGAAACTTTTATTATTCCTTGTCTTCTGTTAATAATTGCAAAAATTGTACGCTTACATCCTTTATGAAAAATTGCCCATTTTCATCTCAATTATTATTTTGTTTTAAAAATAGGTCGTTGAGACTTTTTATTGTACTTGCGCCATTTGCATAGAGATTATTTCCTTTAATATCTACAAATATGATAGCGAGCGTAAGTTTAAATTCTAAGTTATTATTAATATTATTAATATATTTTCTATACTCTTCAATTAATTTTTTTGTTTTGTCTTTATCAATATCATGTTTGTATGTTTTAATTTCCAAATAAATGTAATGATTTCATTGTATAACAATAAAATCCGGATAACTATTACTTATGTCAAAATTATTATTGATATATTCAAAATTAATTCCACTATGTACTGGATTCTTTGCTCAAATTCTAATTTCAGGCCGCAGTGATACACATTTCTTAAACTCATTTACAAATGTTTTTTCAGCCTCTGATTTTAAATAAATATTTGCAAATTCTTTATTTATTTCTTGATAAGCAAATTTATTGTCTGTTTTTGGATCGTCATCATCTTTGCTCTCTATTAAATAATCTGGTAAAAACTTAGAATTATTTATTACATATCTTATTTCTTGATTATCCAATTGTTTTTGCAAATGCTTTTTATAAAAGTCATTAAAGTTTTCGATTTCATATTTAATTATCAAAAATCAAAAGAATGTTTTATCTATTATTGATTTTAATTTTGTTTCATAGATGCTATTTATTTCTTTTTTAATATTTTCTGTAAATATTTTTTTATTATTTTTAATTGTTTTTATATTAAATAATTCCATATCAATTTTATTTTTTAGTTTTAATGTTATTTCTATTTTATTACCATAACTTTTTTGATTAGCAATTATAAAGTTGTTATCACAAAACTCTTCTTTGCATACTTGGTATTTTGTTTCAAAGTTTTCAATAGAATAATTATTTAAATAATTAGCAACTTGTTTTTCATAATCATCTAAATTAAAAACAGAATTAGATTTATTGATATTAACAAGAGAACCATACACAAATTTTTCTTTTTTAAACTGAGATTTTAAAATCAGCATTCTTTGGTCATTTATATCTCTATCGACATTGCTATAAATGTAGTATTTATTAGCAATTGAACTGTTACTAAAATCATGTGAAGGATTGGGATTTCTTTTTATTCTTCCAATAGTTTGTGCACTTAATGTTTTTGACGAAACATTTCTAAGTTGAACTAGCATACATGCTCTCGGTATATTTCAGCCTGTTGCTGGTCCTACTTTAAAAATTATTACATCAGTGTCCGAATTGTATTTAGATATATCTCTAAGTGAAAAATTATCTTTTTGTCTTATACTTGATTCTTTATCATTTTGATCAAAATACTTTACTCATGATAAAGAATGTTTCTCTAATTTTTTTATTATTAAATCAATGGTTTTATTGAAGATTTTTTCTTTTTCAGGATCTTTACTAGCGTTATCAACTTGAATTAACATGGCGGCATTAATGCCCACTAAGCCCGGTTCATTTTTATCATCGTTATATTGTTTTTTTATGTCTTTGAATTTTAAACAGGCTTGTTCTAAAATAACATCATTATCAATATAAGCAATGTCGTCATTATTTTCAATACCTTCATTAAAAATTTTTTCACTTTTTAATAATCTGATTTTGTCGCTAAATAGATCTTTTTCGCTAAGCTCAATAAGATCTAAATTTAAATCAGTTGGAGTAGCTGTCATTTTTATAACAAAATCAGCTTTTGATTGCATGTTTTGTTCAAATGAAATTTCTTCTTTTTTATTTTTAGAAGTATCGGCGCCAATGTGAGCTTCATCGCGAATATAAATTAATTTATAGTCATTTAGTTTTATTTCATCTAAAAAAGCCTCAATAGCATGTTGCTCTCTTAAAATTGCATTAGCTTTAAATGATGCTCCGCCCATAATATAAACATTATTTGGTTTAGCAAAAAACTGATAATTTTTTTCTACTTTAGAGTTTTTATTAATATTTGAGGGACTTTCAATTCTTGTAATTTTTAAATCGTTGTTTATTAAATATTGTTTATACTCATTGAAGTTTTCTTCCATTTGTTTTGGCAACTCTGCACTAGATAAAGTTGCTATAACGAAAACTAAATTTTGATTAAAATTAAATTTGTTTCATTCAATTAATTTATCAATATAGTTAATCATCATAAATGTTTTACCAGAGCCAGTTGGAGCCTTAAAATAAACAGAATTTTGCTTGTTTTCTTCTAAACTATTTATGGTTTTATTAATTAAAGTATTAATAACTTTTTCTTGAGAATTAGTTAGATTCATTATCTTCTCTTTTCTCCGGTCTTAAAGATGATAAATCATTTAATAGATTAATATATTGTTGTTGATTGTTTTTATCTATTGAAGTTATTCCAAACTCTTTTAAGACATTAATTAATTTATTGGCTAAGTCCTCAATTTCAATATCTTTGTTTGTTGGATTTATGTCATAGTATTTGATGTTAAAAACATTTAAATTTGCTTTATATGGTTCGTTTTTCTTTATTCAATCAAAAGTTTCATTTTTAGTACCAACCCCGTGATTTATTCTATAAAGTCTTTCATAGTTTATATCTATACCAATGTTATTTTCGTTATTTGTAACAAGAGTGAAGCTTCTATTGCCACCGTCTTCGTGATTTAATTCTAAAACCGCATGAGCTGTGGTACCAGATCCGGCAAAGAAGTCAAGGACACGAATATTTTTTTTATCACTATGAAGTCTAATCAAATATTTTATTAATTTTATAGGTTTAGGTGTTTCAAAAGCATTTTTATATAGGATATCTCTTATTTCATTTTTTGAATCCTGTGTATGTCCTACAATTTCATAGCTCAAAATTGTCTTAGATATAATATCTCTAACATCAGATAAATATCTTTTTAAACCTGGCCTTTTCGTGACATCATCTGGCAGGTATATCTTATTTTCTCTTATCAATTCATAAATCTTTTTTTCTGAAAATAATCACCCAGAATTTTCCGGGCACTTATAAACTTTTTTATTTCAGACAATGTCAAATTTATTATTAGAATTTCTTGTTAAATCAGCTATTTTATATCTTCCTTTTTCATCACTAAATTTATACATTTTATTATTTTTTTCATTGCGTTCTAAACGATTAAATTTAGTTACTATTTGCTTATTTTTTAAATAACACAGAATATAATCGTGATTAACAGAAACGTAATGATTATTACTTTTTGGAGAATAATTTTTTTCCCAAATAAAATTACAAACAAAATTCTCTTCACCAAAAATTTCGTCCATCAAAACTTTTAAATAGCCTTGCTCAGCATCATCGATAGAAACAAAAATAACTCCATCATCTTTGAGAAGTTCTTTTGCTAATCGTAATCTTTCATTCATTAAATTAAGTCAACCATTTCTAGAATATTTATCACGATAAATGAATTTTTTTGCCTTAACATCTTCATTATTATCTGCAATACTATTACCATCTTTTTTAGTTGATTCAGTATTATAAGGAGGATCAATATAAATTACATCATATTTATCAAGCGAAGGCAGCTCTCTCTCTCTCTCTCTCAATCACTATCAAATTCTTTAAAGCATCATAGTTTTCGCCGATGATTAATGTATTATCTTTGCTTTTGTTTTCGTCTAAAACAAAGCTAAGGCTTTCATCCTTTTCTAATAGCGCAACTGTTTGTCAATCACTTTCAGGCGCCACATCAAATCTAAAACCTGTTTTAATTCTTTGCACAATGAATTGAAAAACATATTGTAGTTGTTTTTCGTCTTCTTGAAATTTTTCTAAAATTTTTATTGCCAGTCTTTTTTGGTCTGTGTTCAACTCTTTTGAAGAAATATCATCAATTTTCTGAATGTAATTTTTTAATAAACTCATTTAATATCCCCTTATAGCTTATGATATTTAATTAATTTTACTAAATAAGAGAAATCAAAATAGATTAAAAGACAGTTTTTATTGAACAATTTAATCAATAGTTCTTTTTTATACAATCTTGTTTTCATAAATTAATAATATTTCTCTTATTAGATCTAATTTATTATAAAAATACATGCAACAAAAGTTAAATAATGTTTTCTTATATATATTTTTTATTTATATTTATATTTGCAAAATATATATAAAGATTTTAAAATTTCAATATGAAATGTTTTTATGCAAAAACGCACTTTTTCTTATATCATGATTTAATTTAAATTAAGACATTATTCTACAGGTATCTTATTTAATAAATTATAAGAGCTATAAATATCAATACATCAAAAAATCAAAATAAATTGACATCTAATAAATACTGCTTCATAACTACTTTTTTAAATAAAACATTTTTATCAACTATAATGTATTTAATAATATTAAATTATTTAAATAATGAGAAATATTATGATTAGATGAGTCATATTTACAATATTAAAATTAAACTTGTATATGATTACATTGTGGAGATATAATGAACCCTAAAAGCATTAAAGACAATATTCTTGAGCATTGAATAATGATTGAAAAACTTAGCGAAGGTAATTGAAATAAAAAATATTATTGCGAGATTAAACTAGATAAACAAAACGATAATTATTATGACTATTTTAATACGATTTTAAAACAAGAAACTAAGCAAAAAAAGGAAAAATATTTAGTTTTTATTTTTAACACATTTAATTCGAAAGAACTAATTGATCTTCTAAACAAAAAACATAATACTAAAATTAATGATGATGAATTAGAATCAATAGGAAATAATAAATTCAGTTTTGCTATACGTTTTAATAATAATCTTGAAATAGAAAAACAATCCACTTTCTATACTTGAAGTGCATATATTAGAGAGACCAAGAGTGATTTAGAATTTAATTCTATGTCTAAATTTAAAGAAAAAGAACATGAACTTTCAGATGATATTGAAAATATATTTAAAAAGAAAGAAACCGAAGATTTAAAAGCATTTTTTAATAAAGCATTTCAAAAATTAATACAAAATTACAATATTGATGTTAATCTTTCTAGATATAAAATAGTAAATGATGATGAAGATGATGCCTTATTGCATTCATTTTTTATTGATGACTTAGTAGAAGCTAAAGGAATATCAACGCAAAATCTAGACAAATATTTATCATCATCAAAAGAAGAAAATAGCAATGAATTAATAAAAATAAATTTAGATAATAAACAAGCTGATGGTATTAAACAAATCAAAGAAATTTTAGATCCTAAGAATTATCCATGTTCAAGATTTCCAAGCAATGTAGAATATGCGCTTTCATTAATGCAACAAATTGCAGTAAATCTATCGACAAGTAAAAACTATGAAAATATTAAAATGAAAAGTGTAAATGGACCTCCAGGAACAGGAAAAACAACCCTACTAAAGGATATATTTGCTGAGCTAATTACTCAACAATCGCTTGAAATATGCAAGCTAGATTCAAAGATAATTAAGGATGTTTTTTATAAAGAAATTAAAATTTTGCCTACACAAATTGCAAATAAGAGCATTTTAATAGCAAGTTCAAATAATGGGGCTGTGCAAAATATAGTAAACGAATTGCCTCTATTGGAAAATGTTGACAAAGATCTAGCAAATGAGATAAAGAATGCTGATTATTTTTACAAAACTGCTAATGCAATAACTGAAGAAATAGATAATAATGAAGGTATTTCCAATAAGCATAAAATCACAAAAGAAAAATGAGGTCTTTTTTCATTAGAAGGCGGCAAAAAGAAGAATATTATAGAAATAATAAAAGCTGTCGAAAATATCATAAAAGAAATATACCAGCAAGAAAATAACAATTCAAATGTATATCAAGATTTTTTAAATTTATATAATGACATTAAAAAAGCACAAAATGATATACAAATGCACATAAACCTTTTAGCTAAAATAGAATTAGAAATACAAGCTTTAATTGACGATTTCATGAAGGATAAACCTAGCGATAAATTTGAAAATAGAAATCTTAATATTGAATCAATTAAAAACGCAATTAATGAAAGCCTAAAAGAGATAATAAACTTAATAAATAATAACCATAATGAATTAAAAAATATAAACAAATCTATCGAAAATTTAAAACTGCAAAAACCAAGCTGAATAAGTAAATTATTTAAAACAAAGAAATACAAAGAATTTAATGAAAAATTAAACTCCTATTTAAATCAACGCATTAAAATATGCGACTCACTATTATCTCTCGAATCTAAAAAGAATAACATAGGCAAAAAAATCGATAGTATCAACAGAATGCTAGATCAAAAAAATAAAATCGAAGATTTTTTTATCAATAAGAAAATTAATAAATTTAATGCAATTAATGACAACAATGTATTTCAAAAAAGTAACCCATGATTTAACAAGAATTTTAGAATCAAACAATCAAAATTGTTTATTTTGGCGCTAAAAGTCAGAAGACAATTTTTATATGAAAACAGGGAGGCTTTAAAAAGCGCTGTCAAAATATGAAATAATAAAATCAAAGGAAAAACTATTGATAAATGCGAGTGTTTAGTGGAAGCATGAAATTGAATTAATATGGCTGTACCCGCAATTAGTTCAACCTTTGCAAGCATAAGGACAATGTATAAGAATTTTCCAAAAGAATCAATGGGATTTTTGTTTATAGATGAGGCGGGCCAAGCGGTTCCACAAGCGGCGGTAGGTGCAATTTTTAGAACGAAGAATATTATTGCTGTTGGTGATCCATCGCAAATTGAACCAGTTTCAGTATTAGACCAAAATACCTTAAAATGAATAAAAGAAAAATATAAATTGCCTTATGGTCTTAATAGCTCGGTGCAAGAAATTGTTGATAATCATAGCAAATATGGATTTTATAAGAAAAACGGAGATTGGATTGGCATACCTCTTTGAGTACATAGAAGATGTCTAAGTCCAATGTTTGATATTTCAAACGAAATTTCCTATGAAGGAAATATGGTCCAAGGAAAAGAAAACAGTAAACAAAAAAGCTACAACGGATTTTGGCTCCATGTTAAAGGAAAAGCCATAAACAAACATTATGTAAAAGAACAATGTCAAGTTTTAAAAAAATATTTAGTTAAAATAAAAAACCGCGATGCAAATTTAAAAGATGTCTTTATTATTTCTCCTTTTAAAGCAATAGTAAATGAACTTAAGAGAAATCTCAATGATTTAATTAATAAAAGTAATATAGGAACAGTACATACTTTCCAAGGAAAAGAAGCTAAAATTGTTTTTTTAGTGCTAGGTTGCGATAAAGATAGTATAAATTCTGCTCAATGAGCTGTTGGCAGCAATAATCCAAATATTATGAACGTAGCAGTAACACGAGCAAAAGAGGAGTTTTATATAATTGGTGACAAGGAAGTATATGAATCACTCAATAGTGATGTAATTAAAGCTTGCTTAAAACACCTAGAAATTGTAAATGAGCAATAAAAAATTATATGAATATTAAGTTTATTTATATATGTTTTAAATGCCGAATCAAGTTATTTAAGAACCGATATTTTTCCTAGGTTTTTAATATAAGGATATTGTAAAAAAGAATCTAGTTATTTTTAATTTTCATAAAGAGCCCAAAAGGAATAATTTACAAATATACAAAAGATAGTCAAACACCTCTAATGAAAGCCCAACTAATCAATTTAGTTTTAGCAATGTTGAAGCACTAATTAAAAAATCTAAATTAAATGTAATAGAAGCAACAAAGAAAAGCTAAAAATTTTTACAAAAAATAATAACCAAAAAGTAGAAAAAACTTTAACAGACTTGATGGAAAATAAAAACGATTTGTATACAAGCAAGTGTATGGTGATGAATTAATTGATAATTTGCTTAAAAACATAGTATTTGAAATTCGTATGATGATTTAAAAAAATGCAATTAAAAAATTAAATAAAAAATCATAAATCTATTTTAATTTAAGGTGGATTTATGATTTTTTAATCTTAAAATTGGGAAAATAAAAATGAATTAAATAATATAATTTTGATTTATATTAGAGACATTTTTGCAATAAATATATTTTTATTAGATCAAGGTCGTAAATTAGAATAATACTAAGTAGTAAAAAGTGCCTTTATAAATGAATTGGCTTTGTCTAAAATTTTGGTAATAATTAGAGCATCAATCATGAAATTTTGCCAAAACAAAAAAAAAAAAAAAAATACTATAAAATTTGCTTTATTAAACTTAATTAAATATAAGGAGAAAAATGAAAAAAAGCAAATTACTTTTTCTAGGATTTTTACCTGTTTTGGCAACACCAGTTATAGCTCTATCATGTGCAAATCCTGCTAAACCGGAAAAACCAGATAAACCAGAAAAACCAGCTGAACCAATGAAACCAAAAAACCCAGAAACAAAAACCCCTCAACAAAAAACACCTGATAAACAAGGCGATACTGATCAATCAATGCAAGGCGATTCAGAGAATGATAAGCCAATTAAACCAGAAATGGAAACACCTGAATCAATTCAATTTAACAAAGACAAACAAGCAGTAATACTTTTCGCTGAAAAAATTTCTAAGGTTGATATTTCAAAAGATAACTTTATTGATGAACTTAAAACAGAAGGGGCTGCGGCATTTAAAAAACTTGGTAAAAGTGATTATTATTTCAAAAATGTTTTAACAAAAGCATTTTCATTATTAATTAATCTTGACGATATCATTAAAAATAAGAATAAAAATCCAAATGTAATTATTCAATTATTAGGTGAAATTGATAACATTTTTACAAAAAGCTTATTCAAGGGGCAAATCGATCCTCAACTTAAAAAAGAATTTAACAAAAATGTTAATTTAGGTGTTGAATTGAATAAACTTAATGTTAATTCGGATAAAAAATCAATAGAAGAATTTCAAAAATTACTTGAAGATGAAAAAAAATTAAATGAACTTCTGAAAAAAATTGATATTAAAGAATTTAATTACGAAGATGAAGCGCTTAATAATTCAATTGATAAGGTTAAAATTCTGACTCAAACTGATGTACAAGCAGTAGTTAAAATTCAATTATTAGGAGAAATTAGTAAGCTATTAACAAAGACGGCAAGTGATCTACTCTTTCCTAAGGGTGAAAATTTAAAATTCGAAGAAAAAACACAACAAGAAAAACAAATTGAAGAAGTTAAAACTATTGTTTCTATGGTTAAAAAGCTAAATATAGAAGCAAATGAATCTAGTTTTTCAGACCTTAAGAAAATGCTTGAAAAATATAAAGAAAATTACAAGAAAGATAATGATAAACTTTCTAAATATGGTCTTGGGGGAAACTCATATAATGAAAAATCAATTGCCGAAGCAATAAAAACAATTGATGAACTAATTAAACTTTCAAAAATGAATAGTTCAAAAGATGGCGATAATAAAAAAGATCCAAATCCAAAAATTCAATTGCTGGATCATTTAGTTAGATTATTAATGCCAAGTAGTGCTGACTTTTTACAAAACTAAAGCCTTAGTAATTTTGTAAAGGTTATTATATAACGTATCCAAATGTGGATACTTTTTTTATAAATTTAGTTAGAAAAGCATAAAAATTTCTAAAAAATTACTAATATAGAATTCTTATTATGCCTCTATTATGTCGATATTATTTATTTTGATTAAATTTTAAGATAAATATAATGAGTTTATTTTAATAAAACGTTAAATTGCAACAAAAATGAGCCACCTAACATATATAGTAAAATGTTATAGG
>NZ_JBSQAZ010000005.1:0-46092 GCF_053851615.1 Mycoplasma sp. 1890 | reverse complement strand
ATCGTTCCAACTTGTTATTTTCTTTGTGCAAATATATAAATAATAATTTTTATGGGCTAACAGAAATTGATGATAAAAATATTGACTTTTTTATTAATAACAATGCAGAAGCTTTTATATCACATTTAATAAAAAAGCCAATTAAAAACGTATGAACAATATATAGTTTTGATGTATGTTTACTAAAAATTTTGAATAATTTAAATAACTTTAAAATTGGTTATAAATGCACCATAATTTAATATTTATTTTTTAGTCCTTTTTGTTATCCAATTTATAGTGTTCGAAAATTATATATATACAAATATATATAATAATTACTTAAAAAATAGTTGTTTGTAAATAATTTTTAACAAAAATTAATAAAAAATATATTTTTTTAAACAATTTTTTTTTATAAAAAAGAACAGTGCATTAATATATCTATTAATGCAAGGGGGAGAAAAAGCACACCTGTTTAAGGTTTTTTGTGCGCCTCTCCCCCTGTACTTTAAAGTATGTGTGTGCGCTCGCGATTCACACACATTTAATTTCATACGCAAAAGAAAAAAATGTTAATGTCAAAATTTTAATTTTTTAAAAACTAATTGAAAATATAGTAAAATAATTATAGCTGACGCTAATATGCACCTTTAAATTTACAAGAACTAAATTTCCTTAATATTATCTGACCATATTCCCAATTTTTGGTATCTTGCTTCCTTTTCATTATTCTTTAATCAAAAATAAAAGTTTTCATTTTTTGTGTAATATTTGCTTCTTTTATCAAGAGATATATAAGAAACTTTGCTAAAGCCGTTTTTTATGAGTTCTTTATTGATGCAAATTATTGAACCGTCGTTTTTATAAACTAAAATTATTGCGACAATTCGACCATAAGCATCAAAGAATTTCTTATTTTCATCCTTATTTTGGTCACTAATTGTTGTTTGGGGAATTACTCAAATTTTTCTTGCTTCAAGAAGATTTCTTGTTGTAAAGTTTTTTGCAATCTTACCATATTTAAATTGTAATCCAACTGTTGGTTCAAATTTTTGCCCTACTTTTTTTCATGTTTCTGGTGTATCGATACCAGAAAACCTAAATCTAAAAGTTTTATTATTTTTTATGTTTTTTAATTCAGCAGTATCACCATCATTTATCTTAAAAGCAGATACTTCGGTGGCATTGTTTTCTCTAAAATCATTAGATAGAAGGTATTCTTTGTTATTAACATAAATAGATTTACTAGTTAGGTATATTTCTTTGTCTTTGCTATCTTCTGCACTTATATCTTTTTTATCTTGGCTATTCTCGTTGCTATCTATTTTGGAATCGTTATTAAAAATTTCATCAAGGTCACCATTATTTATTTTATTATCATTAATTTGGAAATCTTTAAATAAGAATTTTAATAACGATATTTCTTGTTCGCTTCATTGTGAAAGTTTTTTTGTATAAGTTTTTCTTATTTTTTTAGCTAAAATAATGAATTTTTTAATTATTGAGTCAAAGATTTCTGTATCAATAACCTTCTTAAAGGAAAGCAAAGATCTAATTTTTAAAAACGTTGTAGTTATTTGGCTGTGTTCTTTCTTATTTAATAGGCTATGCTTATTGAAGATAGAAATTCAAATTTCATTTATTACTTTTAATTTATTCGCTAATTTATCAATATTTATTGGTAATGCTTGATTATTTATGGGAAATTTTTTTATGTCTTCTAGAATAATTATTAGTTGCTTTAAAAAGGTTTGGTCTTTTTTTCTTGAATAGCTTTTTGAATCCTCGTTTGTAATGTCTGCAATCTCATTACATAACTTTAAATCTATGACATTTTTACTAATTGTATTTTTATATTCGGTTATTTTTCTTAATAGTTTCTGTGTATCGTTATTTTTTTCTATTGTGCATTGAACTAGCATATAGCTAACTATCGGAAGGCTAGGAGCTATTAGACTTGATAATAAAAATCTTTTTATATTTTTTTTCATTAGTATTTGGTTAATATCTCCAATGCTTTATTGTAAATAGCCATATTACTATTTTTATAAAGTTTTCTCGGATTATAGTTTTTGTTTTCCATTATATTATTGTTTTTAAGAAAGTGTTCAAGTGCCTTTGCATTCTCTATTTGTAATTCGGTATTTATATTAATTTTTGCAATACCATTTTGAATGCATTTTTTGATATCTGCATCACTAATTCCCGAACCGCCATGTAAGACAAGCGGCATTTGAAGAGCTTGATTTAGTTGATTTAGTAATTCGAAGTTTATACCTTTTCAATTTTTTGGATATTCACCATGAATATTGCCAATACCAATAGCAAGCATATCAATACCCACATTTTTAAACTCAATCGCTTCTTCAATTTTTGTATATACAATGTCACTGACGATGCCATCCTCCGTTCCTCCTATTCTTCCAATTTCACACTCAAGTGAAATATTTTTTTTCTGGCATATTTTATAAAGTTTTTTTGTTATATTGAGATTTTCAAGAAATGGTAATTTACTTCCGTCAAACATTATAGATGAAAAATTTGCATCGATTGCTTTAATACAATCGTTATATGTTCCGTGATCTAAATGAAGACAAACGGGAATTGTTATTTTTAAATCCTGTATTAAAGAATTCACGACACTATAGCAAACATTGTAACCGCCAAAATATTCAGCAGCAGATGAACTCACTCCCAAAATAATCGGTTTATTTGCATTGTTAGCAGCAAGTAAAACTTGCTTAGTTCATTCTAAATTGTTAATATTAATATGGAACACAACATTTTTGTTTTTATATGCTTTTTTTAATAATTCTTTTGCATTAACTATCATAAACAAAATAAAAAACCAAACAAAATAAGTTTAGTTTTTATAGTCAGGTCTAATTGTTGTTCATGTTCCATCGGCATTGTGAAAGAATCTTCCATCTACAGTTAGTAAACGGTATAATTCCCCGCGTTTTTTTAGTAAAATTTCTTCATCAGTACTAGTATCAATACTTTCACTTCTTCATCTTTCTAATAGAATTTTTTGTATTGAATTAAATAAATTATAGAAATCTAAATTTTGTTTTTCATTTAGAATTTCTTCAGTAATATCAAGTAATGTTTTATATTCTTTTTCTTCTGTCATATAACCTCTTTATTTACAATAAGTATATATTTTACCTTGTATTAAATATATTATAATTATAAATACTTATTATTTAAATTTATTAGGAATTTTAAAAATATGAAATGTTAAAAAAACTCTATTTTTTCAACTAATAATAAGGTCTAAAAACTTAAAAATTCCGGCATTGTCAAGTCTCAAATCTCTTATTTTATTTTATTATTTTTTATTTTTTAGTTTAAATTAGTATAAAAACCCAAAAAATAAAAGTGTAGTATAATTAATATTGTATAAATAGAGCATTTATTTGCACTTTTTTATACGCTAAATAACATCACTTATTTGAAAGGGAAACAAATGTCTGTATTTGACAGTAAATTTAAAGGAATTCACGTTTATTCAGAAATCGGAGAATTAGAATCGGTTTTAGTTCACGAACCAGGGCGTGAAATTGACTACATTACACCAGCTAGACTAGATGAATTATTATTCTCAGCTATCTTAGAAAGTCATGATGCAAGAAAAGAACACAAACAATTTGTATCAGAATTAAAAGCTAACGACATCAATGTTGTTGAACTAACTGACCTAGTTGCAGAAACATATGATTTAGCATCACAAGAAGCTAAAGACAAATTAATTGAAGAATTTTTAGAAGACTCAGAACCTGTTCTTTCAGAAGAACACAAAATGGTTGTAAGAAACTTCTTAAAATCAAAAATGTCATCAAGAGAATTAGTTGAAATTATGATGGCTGGAATCACCAAGTATGATTTAGGTATTGAAGCAGATCATGAATTAATCGTTGACCCAATGCCAAACCTATACTTTACCCGTGACCCATTTGCATCAGTTGGTAATGGTGTAACAATTCACTACATGCGTTACAAAGTTAGACAACGTGAAACATTATTCTCAAGGTTTGTATTTTCAAATCACCCTAAACTTGTAAACACACCATGATACTACGACCCATCTCTAAAATTATCAATCGAAGGTGGAGACGTATTTATCTACAACAACGAAACCTTAGTAGTTGGTGTTTCAGAAAGAACCGATTTACAAACAATAACCTTGTTAGCTAAGAATATTGTTGCTAATAAAGAATGTGAATTCAAACGTATTGTTGCAATCAATGTTCCTAAATGAACAAACTTGATGCACTTAGACACATGACTAACAATGTTGGACAAGGATAAATTCCTATACTCGCCTATTGCTAATGATGTATTTAAATTCTGAGACTATGATTTAGTAAATGGTGGAGAAGAACCACAACCAATGGAAAATGGTTTACCACTAGAACAATTATTAGAATCAATTATTAACAAAAAACCTATCTTAATTCCAATTGCTGGTGAAGGTGCTTCACAAATGGAAATTGAAAGAGAAACTCACTTTGATGGTACAAACTATCTAGCAATTAGACCAGGTGTTGTTATTGGTTATTCACGTAACGAAAAGACAAACGCTGCCTTAGAAGCTGCTGGAATCAAGGTTCTTCCATTCCATGGTAACCAATTATCATTAGGTATGGGTAATGCACGTTGCATGTCAATGCCTTTATCACGTAAAGATGTTATGTGATAGTAACTATCTAAAATTATTGAATTTTATATATTAAAAATCCTCAGCAATAAGCTGGGGATATTTTTTTGATTTAAATTTTAGGGTTTAGCTTAATAGTTTTAAGCTTATCTACTTCAAGTTTTGTTATGAAATCATGCTTTATATCACCTGAAAATTCTTTTGGATCATATTCACTTTCGCCTCTAAACAGGATAATTTGGTTACCCCTGTTTTCAGAATTGTCACTTTCGACAATATGAATAAAATTAATTCCAATTAAATTAAATCTTGAATCTATTACCATCGAACCGCTTGAACCGCTATCAAGTGATTCGTTCTTTTCATTGTTAAGATATAGTGTTGTCATCTGTTGGAGAATATTTTTAGGCATTCCGTGTTCAGATGCTTTTCCAAATGGTTTTTCATAGTTCATTCATTTATTGTCTATACTATTTCAATCTTTGTTTTCTTTTTCGTTATATCTTACCCATAAGCTATTAAAGTTATCTTTGTTATTTTTATCATTATCAACAACACGGTTTTTTGTTTCAATATAGCCACCTTGTGATCTGGCAGCATTTAATTTAATTGTTCCATTGACATCTGGAAAACCGAGCACAAAATGAGTTTGGATAGGGCTCTCGTGATTCTTTTGTTTATTTGTTTCATTACCAAAACCAATATATCAATCTTTTTCGGCTGGTGTGTCTAAAATTTCGTATAGGGTAGGAAATAGATCCCTTATATTATTTTTAGTGAATCTTAGTTTAAGAATTGCAAAATCAGCTCCGCCATTTTTAACTGTCCCAAGGCGGTTATTGACATCTGTGAGTTCATCAAAGAAATTTGTGACAGCCCGATTTGCTCTTAATCCTTTCGAGCTAAATCTTGGAGTGTAGTATATCCAATCTAAATACTGACTTTTTGTATCAGTACCCTGATGTGTGTTTAGCGATTTTTTAAAGTATTTTTGATAATCATTAATAATTTCACCATTGGTTGTGGTTTCATAGTTATGCTTATTGAAATTAAAATTAGGGTCTAGTTTTCCAACAAAGTTATTAATATTTTTTTTATCTGTATTTTTGTTGTACACAATACTTTTGTCAAAGATATGAGTTAATGATGCGACGTGGGCATTGGTTGCAACTAAAAATTCGTATTCTTCGCCACCATTTTTATTGGTTGTTATTTTATTATCAATTCTGTCTACAATTCATGCTGTCCCAGAAGTACTTGTATAGCGTTGCGAAGGACTTCCACCAAAGGGTGGTCGTACTGTATAAATACCTTTATAATTTAGTGAGAATGACCTATCATAGATGTATTGATAAAAATCATCATTTTTTCTTAGTAATGAATTGCTTGTGTTAAGTGTCAGATGTCTAAATTGTGTAGATTTAGTTTTAAATAATAATGTTATTTCGCCAGTTAAATCATTATGTTTAGCTTTTATTTCTTCAATTTCTTGATTAAAGTCTATCATTTTTTTGATTGTATCTAAGTCGATATAATAAAGAAACTGACTTAGATTAGATGGAAGATAGCCAAAAGGGTTGTTTCTTATAATTCCCTTAATTTTATTAGCAATATTCTCATCTTGCTTAATTTCGACAGAATTGTTGGGTATGGTATCAAAAGTGTCAAGGAACAAAGCTTTCATCATATGTTCTTTATTGTACCCATTAAAGAATTGACGTCATTTTTGTTCATCATTATCACCATATTCTCCATATATACCAACTTCCTTAAGATAGTTTAAAAAACCAAGATCTAGGCGATTATTTGATAAATCTAAACCGGTGTTGTTATTCGCTGTTTTTAGATAGTTTTTAAATTCTTGAAGTTTCTTTTTGTAATAAGGTGTTTGGGTGACAATAGCATTGGCATCATTGAATTTTTGTGTAGATTTATTGAATATTAAATCAAATCCTAGACTGTGCTTTGGTGAATCGGTTTTAGAATTATTAGTTGTTGAGTTTATATCGGTATTAAGTTTTTGAAGCTCATGGTTTCTAATAACCTTCTTAAATTTTTGGCTTAGATTATATAATTGTGTTTTAAATTCTTTTAGGGCATCATTTAATTCATCGATGTTATTATTGTAATCTCTTTGGCGGTCGCGATATTTTATTAAGTTTGTATATGCTATTGCAAGCTTATGGCGTTCATCGACCAATTCAGGATCATTATCTGTTTTTTCAAAGAATTCATTTACTGTTGATATTTGTTTTTGAGCTTCGGCAAGTAATGCTTGACTATCATTTATTTTTTCATAGTTAGGAGCAGGTACATCTATGCCTGGTGATGGAGTTATATCTGGCACGTTTGGAGATGGTATTTGTGGTGCTTCATTTGAATTATTATTTTGCTTGTTTATTTCATTATCAATTTTTTGTGATAACTCGCCAAAAAGATCACGATAATCATTATTTGTGAAAGAAATTTTTTCTAGTTCATTTTTTAGTTTTTCTTGTTTATTAATGTCATGAATTGAAGATATATCATTATATAGTTTTGCTTTTGATTTATAAAAATCAGTATTTTTTATATTTTTAGAAGTTTTAATTAAGGTTGATAATTTGTTTTTGATTATTATTTCAATGTTAAGAGCATTTACATACGCAATTGCTTCTTGGTTATATTCATCAAAGATACTATTGGCATCATTACTAATTTGTTCTAGCTCATCTTCAGTTATATTACCTTTTTTAATTTCATTTTGGTATTCATTATATTTAGGTGATCCATCAAGCTTTTCTATGTTTTTAGCAGTTTTGTCTAAAATTTTTTGAATTTCATTATCTAACTTTTTAATGATGTTGTCAATTTCTTTTGCATTAATATTTTGTTGGTTTAGTTGGTCTGACAACTCTTTTTTTAATGGATTTTTACTAGAAAGTCTTGAAATTAATTCTAATAATTTTTGCACATCTGGTTTCATTTGATGAGCAAGAATTTTTGCTTTAATATCTAATATTTTTTCTTCATTATCAGCACTACTTAATTCGGTTTTTAATTGCTTTTTTAAATTATCATCTTGAAAGGAATCAAGCAATATTTTTACATCAGATTTTAGCTTATTTAAGTAACTATTAACTTGATTTTTAATATTATTAAAATCGTCGACGTTTGCGTCTTTATTACTAAATTTTTGTTTTAATTCTTTGTATTTTTGCTTTGTTTTAGAAAGTTTATTAAGCAAAATTAACACTTCTTGTTTTAGAGTTGCTTTGTTTATTTCTAAATCTAGCAATTTTGAAATTTCTTCGATATTATTGTTCGTAGCTAATTTAGCTTTATTTGCTAGTTCTTCTTTATCATTGTTTGAAATATCAGATGCATTAATTTTTTCGATTAGGGCATTTATTTTATTTTCTAATAGTTGATCTTCAGTACTTATTTTTGATAGGAAATCAATAATATTTTTTTTAATTAGATTTATTTCTTCTAGTGTTTTAGCTTCACTTATTTGGATGATAAATTTTTCTTTTTTATCCTTACTTAAATCTTTTATCAAGGCATTTAGTTCTATTTTAGCTAATTCCAAACTTTTTGCTTTTTCTTGCAATATTAATTGTCTGTTAGTTTCTTCTAAAATATTTTTTAGGTTTGCAGCATTATTGTTATTTTGAAAACGATTGAGAAGATTGTTTTTTATTTCGTTGTTTTTTAATTGATTAATTTTTGATAAAACAAATGCTCTATCTTCTTCTATCTGCTTTTTTATGTTTTTTAAAATAATTTGTAGAGTAGCATAATTTTTAGGCGAATATTGTCTAAATTTAGGATCATTAATTTGTTTTAAAAAATCTCTTTTGCTATCCTCATTCACTATGTTTGCAACTAAATTTTTAGCAGCCGTGATTAAGTCTTGTGTTTCTTGCTGCTGTTTGTTGTTTTTTAAAAAAGTAGCATATCCTATTCCCACAGCAGTCCCTATAATACCTAGCATTGAAACAGTGGAAATACTTGCTATTAAAATCTTCTTCTTTTTGCTTTTTTGCATAAAAAACCTCAATATTAAATTTTTATCTTATGTAAAAGTGTTTTTATTATACCTAATTTTTACTTCTATTAAGCTAAAAAAGAAATGTATTTTTATACAAAAAAATTTTGAATTATCATAACAAAACGCCTTATTGTTGATCAAATTCAAATTTAAATTTCTATTTTTTTATATTTGTCAATCCTTTGGTATGTACTGAATCATTCACATAATTAGTCCACCATATAAATTTCAGTCTTCTAACTTATTATTTTTTTACTAAAATTGTGTTAAAATTTGAAAGTACTTTTTATAAAAGTATCGATAGATTATGAAAAAACAAAATTAATTTATCAAACACTATTGTGAATTCAATCGCATGTGCCTTTTTTGGTGTTGATTGTTAGAAACAATAGGGAGAAAAAACAAACTTATTTTTATTTATATCTTAAAAAGGAGATTAAAAAAATGACAACAGAACAAAAACAAGTTGAGCAAAAGCCAGTTGAACAAAAAACTGCAGTATCTAGCGAACCCGTTATTGTTTCAAGAGAAAAATTATTAGAAGCAGGAACATATTTTGGTCATAGAGTAAGCCGTTGAAATCCAAAGATGAAACAATACATATATGGAAAAAGATCGGGTATACATATTATCGATATTGCTAAAACTCAAAAAACTTTAGAATATGCATACAAACTATTAAATAAAATGGCTCAAAAACCAATCTCATTTATTTGAGTTGGTACTAAAAAACAAGCTAAATCTGCTATTGAAGCAGCAGCAGCAAGAACTAATTCAGTTTATGTTACTGAACGTTGATTGGGCGGAACTTTAACAAATTCGCAAACAATTTTTAAGAGCGTTAAGGAACTTGACAGATTAGAAGCTTTGCAAAAAAATGGATATCAAGGATATACTAAAAAAGAAGGTCTTCTAAATGATAAGAAGATTGCTAAGTTGCAAAAGAACCTTGGTGGTATTAGAAAACTAGCTAACAAAGCGCAGATGCCACAAGTTATGATTGTTGCTTCACCTGTTGAAGATGAAATTGCTATTAGAGAAGCAAAGAGAAAAGGTTTAAAAGTTTTTGCAATTCATGATACAAATTCAAATCCAGATTTAGTAGATTTTGTTATTCCAGCAAACGATGACTCGGCAAAATCATTAACTTTAATTATTACAATTTTAGCTGATGCTATCGCTTCTGCTAGAGGTGGTTCTCAATTATTTGCTTATAAAACTAATGAGGAAATTGTTTTACCAGAAGATCCTAGAACAAGCGAAATGAGAGAAATGAGAGAAAGAAGATTTAATAAACCAGTAGAATCTTCGAAAACACCTGAGGAAAAATAAATTATCTCAAAGTATAAGAAAGGGTATATATGTCAATCGATTTAAATAAAATTAAAGAATTAAGAGAAAGAACGAAT
Source organism: Mycoplasma sp. 1890 (assembly GCF_053851615.1). Lineage (NCBI taxonomy): Bacteria > Bacillati > Mycoplasmatota > Mollicutes > Mycoplasmatales > Mycoplasmataceae > Mycoplasma > Mycoplasma sp. 1890. Next base: position 36,008 of record NZ_JBSQAZ010000005.1, on the reverse strand, counting down.
TTAGGATTTTTAGATGTTAAAAAAGCGCTTGAGGCTAATGACAATGATGTTGAAAAATCAATCGACTGATTACAAGAAAGGGGAATTTTAAAGGCTGCTAAAAAAGCTGGAAGAATCGCAGCCGAAGGTATCGTTAGAGCTGTTGTTAAAGATAACGTTGCAGTTATATTTGAACTTAATTCTGAAACAGATTTTGTTTCTAAAAATGAATTATTTATTGAATTAGCAAATAAAATCGGTGAATCATTGTTGGTAAATGATTTTACCAGTGATGAAGAATTACAGGCAATTAAAATTGATGGTGTTTCAATCGAGGATCAAACCAGTTTATTAACAGCAAAAATTGGTGAAAAAATAACATTAAGAAGAGCGCTAAAATATGTTGCTAAGGAAGGCGAAATTGTGGCCGGCTATACTCATGCTAATAATAGAGTGGCAACGATTATTATGGGTAAGGGTATGAATGCTGAAGCATTAAGAAATGTATCGATGCATATCGCTGCCCTTAACCCATCTTATTTAACAGAACAATGTTTGTGTCCAGTTGAGTTAAAGGGTATTCATGATATGTTGGATGCATCACCTGCTCTAGCAAATAAGCCTGAAAAGATTCAACAATCTATTAAGGAAGGTTTACTAAGAAAACAATTAAACGAAAAAGGTGTTTTATTATATCAACCCTTCGTAATGGAAGATACTAAAACTGTTGGACAATATCTAAATGATTCTCACTTGACTTTAGTTAGTGCTAAGAGATATGAGGTTGGGGAAGGAATAGAAAAGAAAACAGTTGACTTTGCCGCAGAAGTTGCCGAACAAATGGCTAAATAATAATTAAGATTAACTACCAAATTATGTGGTAGTTTTTTTATGCTAATTTAAAACTAGAAAGACAATCTATGATCAATTCTTTGAGTTCTTTTATAAACTTAGGTTTATTATTTTTAGATAAACGCATTTTGGAGGACTTTAACACCTTATTTTTTATCTTTAGCATTACGCTTGAGAACTAATTAATTAAATACAGAAGTTAAAGAACTTTTTTGTTGCATGTCTAAGTTAGCTTAATATAATTTAGCCTAAATTTTAGGAATATTTAAATATTGTTTTTGTGATTCAAAAATAAATGAATTAATTAAGTTAGAATCATTTTATAAATTTATATTTAGGTTAACAATGTGATGTAATTTGAGTATTTTTTGTAAAAAAAATATGGCTAGTTATGTAAAACTAACTATATTTTTTAATTGTCACTTTCCTTTATTAATATCTATTTTTGATTCTTTGATAATTCTTTTTATTTTTAGCAAGATATGAATTAACAATATCCTCTTCTTGAATATCAACCAATAAGCCTAAACCTAAATAAGCCTCATATGCCTTTAAGACCTTATTTTTGTCTTTGGTATTTAAAAGTTCGGTAAAAAGTTTGTATGTATATGCCAATTGAAGTGTAAAATTTTTGTGCTTAATGTAGGGTTTGATAATTGGACTTATACCTTTTGGATATGCAATACTAGTTATAAAATGAATTCCATCAGCAAACTCCTCTAGCATCTTTTCGCGATCTATAACTTTATTTTTTTTTCAATATTTGAAGGCCTTAACTTCGTTGGCAAATTCTCCCAATTCAACTAATAGAGCAATAACAATTTTTGTATCAAAAAAACGAAAATCCTTTTTTGAAATGGTTTCAGAAAAAGCCTTATCCAGGTCAATTTGCAACATAAAAATTTCTTTTAAATCCATAGCAATAATTATTATATTCCCAATCATAAAAATAAAAACTTTTTATTTATCAATTAGTTAATTTTACATTTTAAAATTAAAAAGAAATAATTATGATTTTTTATTTTTAACATTATTTTAAAAATATAATTTATAATTATTAATGCTTTTATGCTCCAGTGGCGGAATGGCAGACGCAGTTGACTCAAAATCAACCGGTTAAGAGCCGTGCTGGTTCAAGTCCAGTCTGGAGCACCATATAAATAATTTACCTTTCACAAATGTAGATACAGAATACTTATAATACAAATATAAGTATTTTTTTATTATAATTTATCTTAATAAATAATAAAATACCAAAGGTGGTTTAATGAATAACAGAAAACAAGAATTAAGAAAGTTAAAACGGCTTGATTTACATTCAAGTTGATATTCGATATTAACCATTGCTGTCATTATCATTGTATGAGCCTTAATTATTTATATGGTTACCATATTTGAAAATAAATATTCAAGTGATAGCACTTTTAAAATATTTAACGATATTACTGTTAGCATTATTGCTGGTTTAATTTCGGGAATATTATCAATATTGCTAGCTTTTATTTTTCTTGATTTAATTAAAAGAGCTAAGATAAAGGATTATTATTCATATTACTGTTATCTAAAGTCAATGGCTAATAAATCAAAATTTGTTTTTTTAAAGGACCCTAGAATTCCCTTTGCCTTGTATTCCAAGAAAGAACAAGAATTGACTAAAAATGATATTATTTTGATTACCGCTGAAATATTGGGATATTCACATGAATCGCCTCATTTTAAGAACTTGGAAAAAGAAATAGAAACAGACTTTGCTATGCATTCATTTATGACTCCTGACTTTATAAAGCAAAAAAAGATTGCAATTTTGAGAATACTTATGTTTGATATTTTGATTCCATTGGCTATAATGAGTATTTTGATTGCTTCCGTTATTATCTTTTATAATAGACATCATGAAGAAAAAAACATCCCATTATCAGCAATATCAAGAATGCTAATTATAATTATTTCTAATGTTTTTTCGCTAGCTATTTCGACAACTATATATGAATTTTATATTTTAAAACAAGTCAAAAATTATCAAACCTTTAATGATTTTTATCTGCTATCGTTTAATAATTTTGGGTATAAATTCTTAAATTCATCGATTGTTAGAAATTATTAAATAATCATATATTTTACAAATTGTTATTAAAAAAAGTTTAACTAGCTTTTCAGTTAGTTAAACTTTTTTAAGCTTCTGAAATCTATACTTAAAATCTTTAAAAAAATAATTAGAGCTAAATAATTATAAATAATATAGTTTTATATCTAGTCTTTATAATATAATTTAAAAAACATATTTAGGAGTATATTTTATGAAAAAAATATTAGTTATAAATGCAGGATCTAGTTCTATTAAATGAACATTGTTTAATGAGAAATTGGTTGTTGAGGCTAAGGGAATTGCTCAACGCATTAAGTTGAAACAAGGTATTCTTACATTGAAATATAAGGAAATTAATAAAGATTTTGAAATACCTCTTCCTACGTTTTTAGAGGCTGTCAAACAATTGGTAAAACAGTGAAAAGAATTCAATATCATAAAGGATTTTAATGATATTGAAAAAGTTGCATTTCGTATTGTGAATGGTGGTCCAAAATTGCAAAAAACAACCCTTATCGATGAAGAGAAAATCGAAATTTTAAAGCAATCAATAGATTTGGCACCAGTTCACAACCCTGGCGCAATTGAAGCAATTGAAGCATTCAAAACTTTATTACCTTCTGCAAAAATGTCAATGCATTTTGATACTACATTTCATCAAACCATGCCTAGGATCTCGTATTCATATCCTATAAATAAGGATTTAGCAAAGGAATTAAATATTAGAAAGTATGGATTTCATGGATTAAATCACAATTATATTACTTTAAAGTGCCAAGAAATTTTAAATAAAAAAGACGTTAACATAGTTAGTTTGCATATCGGAAATGGTGCAAGTTTATGCGCTGTGCAAAATAGTCAGTCAATTGATACGAGTATGGGTTTTACACCGCTTGCTGGTATTATGATGGGGACTAGATCAGGAGATTTTGATCCATCAATTATCCCATTCATTCTAAAGCACAAGGATATTAGTGTTGAAGAACTATTTAAATTATTCAATGAGCAGTCTGGTATGTTGGGCGTTTCTGGTATTTCATCTGATCTAAGGGATATTCAAAAGGCCAAGATAACTAATTCAGATGCGCAATTTGCTCTCGATTTATATACTCAAAGAATTGCCGATTATTTAATTACCTATTTAAATAGAATTACAGAAAAAGTTGATGCTATAGTATTTACTGCAGGCGTTGGCGAAAATGACGATTATATAAGAAGTGAAGTTATAAAAAAAATAAATATTGTTAATCTTTCACTAGATAATAAGAAGAATCAATGCCGAGAATTTAGTGATTATAAGATTATTTCTGATGCATCAAGCGCTATTCCTATTTATGTAATTCGTGCCGAGGAAGAACAATTCATTGCAAATGAAGCAATAAATTTATAGTTTTAAAGTAGCCTTATAAAGCTACTTTTTTTCTAGGTATTGCAATGATTTTGAAACAATAAGCAATCATGATTAATTAATATATAATTAATAAAGATATTAAATTTTAATTAAAGGAGTTAATGTTGCTTCGATTATTTAGATACATGGACCATAAGTATAAAATTTTATCAATTATAACCATTTTGCTAACATTACTTCAAGTTATCTGTTTTTTATTTGTGCCGATTTTCATTGGAAATTTATCCAATTTAATCGCACAAAATTCATTTTTACAATTGCATAAGGACCAAACAAGTATATTAGATTATTCTAAAATCAATATTCTTAGGTTGTTTACAATTGAAGGAACACTCTCTTATTCTATAAAGTGGTTTACCTCATATTTTGCTCTTGTGTTATTAATTGGAACAATAGTAACCTTATTAGGGTCTATGCTTGCTTCATATATTTCGACAGGTGCTGCAAAACATATTCGAAAGTCATTATGACAGCATTTAACAATTCTTTCGGAAAAAGATATTGAGTTTTTTAGTCATTCAAAAATTTTAACAAGGTTTACTATCGATATATCTAGGATACAAATTGGAATTTCCTCTGGTTTAAGATTAAGCATTATCGGCCCTTGCAATTTAATTTTTGGGTTAGTTTTTGCTTTGCTAACTGATCTGAATCTTTCGATTACATTAGGTGCTTTTGTTCCTGCATTATTTGTTATTATGGCAATAGCAGGAATGTCTTCTATGAGATTATTTCCAAAGGAACAAAAAGCATATGATGAAATTAATAATGAAGCAAGAGAAAGTATTTTAGGTGTAAGAGTTATTAAATCATATAATCTTGAAAATGTTCAATTAGATAAGTTTCAAAATAGTAATAAAAACTGGTCGAACGTAGCTAAAAAATCTTGAATTATTTATCATATTACTTTTTCATTTATTAATTTGTTTGCAAATATTGTGACTTCATGTATATTATTAGCCACTGGCTTTATTATTAGATCAAGAATTAACCAAGGTTCTTATGGTGTGATAACTGATCTGAAAGTTTTTAAGGATTTTAGCGATGTATTATCCTTATATAAAACAAAGATATCTAATGCTACAACATTTATAAATTATGTAATGTTTATTACTATTGGGGTAGTTATGTCTTCATTTGCGGTATTTTTAATTTCTCGTGGAAATGTTTCATCAAAAAGAGTTATTGAAATCTTAAAAAAAGAAGCAGATATAGATTTTATAAAATCTAATAAAGTTATTACTAAAGGTGAAATTGAATTAAAAAATGTTTCATTTAAGTATCATGAAGAATCCGAAAATTTTGTTATAAAAGATATTAATTTAAAAATAAATCCAGGTGAAAAAATCGGAATAATAGGGCCGACCGGATCAGGCAAGACAACGCTTGCTAGATTACTTAGCCATGAATTTAAAACTATCCACGGAAGCATTAGCATTGATGGCAATGATATTAATGAAATTGATACAACTTCTTTGCGAAAAAATATTTCATTTGTTTATCAAAAACCAATTTTGCTTTCTGGAACTATTAAGTCTAATTTATTAATGGCAAATAACAAAGCTACACAAGAAGATTTAGAATATTTTGCAAAATTAGCATTTGCTTATGATTTTATAAATGCATACAATGATGGATTTGAGCATGAGGTTCTTAAAAATGGATCAAATTTGTCAGGAGGACAAAAACAGAGAATTTCAATAGCTCAAGGCCTTTTAAAGCAACCAAAGATTTTGATATTAGATGATGCAACATCTGCTCTTGATACTAAAACTGAGAAAATGGTTAAGGATAATATTGATATGCATTTTTCTTCAAGAAAAATTGTAACTATTATTATTACACAAAAAATATCATCAATTATTGATGCTGACCGAATACTGGTAATGGAAAATGGTTTGATAAGCGATATCGGGACGCATAAAGAGTTATTAAAAACTTCGAAGCTATACCTAGAAATAGCAAAAACACAGTTAGGAGGTTTAGATGTATAATTTGGATCCTCTTAAGGTGGATGATAAGCAACAAAGTTTAACAAAAACCCAAAAAAAGAATATTCAAAAGCAAAGAAGAAAAATAAAAAGAGACGCCTTCAAAAGATTAATTTGGTATTTGAATTATAGAAAAGGAAATCTTTTTTGGATAATTGTCTTTTCAGTTTTTTCGGCCTTATGTTTAACTACCGGTACTTTCTTTTTAGGATATTTTATTGATAATTTTTTATCTTCTTCATTTCTTGTTGGCGAAATAAAATCTTTAGTACCAGAATATGTTGATAATTTTAATATTTCAAGCTTTGTGTGACATTTTGTTTTACTTATATTAATATTTGTTTTTCAGCAAATTTTTTCGTTAATTTCAAATGTTTTATCAGTTAGAGCCTCAATTTTGTCATGTTTAATTATGCGAGAAGATGCTTATAAGGCAATTATGAAAATGCCTGTTTCATTTTTTGACTCAGTTAAGACTGGCGAATTAATGTCTATACTAACTAGTGATATTGATAATATAAATAATGGTATGACTGGAAGCCTTAATACTATTATTATAACTTTTACAACAATCATTTCATCCTTCGGATTTATGTTTTACTATTCTGCTTATTTAACTCTAATTACTCTATTTTTAATGCCTTTAATGCTTTGCTTTGTTTTTATTGTTTTAAAGAAGGCTAATCCACAATTTAGAAAGCAACAATCACGTGTTGCTTCATTAAATGGGTTCATTGAAGAAAATCTTGCTGCACATCATTTAATTAGATCACTTGATTTTACTAAACAAATTGAAGACGAATTTATTATTAAAAATAATAAATTATATAGTTCATCTCTTAAGGCTAATCTATATATTGGTTTAATGTGACCTCTTGGCAATGCCGTTATTAATATATTGCAATTAATTATCGTTGTAATTGCTTCTGCATTTACGGTTGCAAATATTGGCACAGGCTCTAATTCTAATTTTACGCCTGGGGTTATTATTACATTTGTTTTATACATAAGAGTTATGGCTAATAGTATTGTTCGTGTTTTTGAGAATCTTTCGTCTATTCAAATGGCGCTAGTTTCAGCAGTTAGAGTAATGAATTTGGCTACATTCAAACCACTTGTTGATGAAACCAAATTGAGGTCAATTAATTATACAAAAGGAAATGTTTCATTTATGAATGTTGATTTTTCCTATACAAATGATGTTAATAATCTTCAATTAAAAAATGCTTCATTTATGGCAAAAAAAGGACAAGTATTTGCTATTGTCGGCCCTACTGGCGCTGGTAAAACTACGATTATAAATCTTTTAAGTAAGTTTTATTTACCGCTATCTGGTAACATTGAAATTGATGGAAATAATTCGCGCGATATTAAAGAACAAAGTTGAAGACAACAAATATCGATTGTTTTGCAAGATACATTTTTATTTAAAACCACAATTATGCAAAATCTTCGTTATGCTAATCCAAATGCTACTGATGATGAAATAAAGGAAGCTGCAAAAATTTCGCACGCAGATGAGTTTATAATGCGATTAGGAAATGGATATGAAGAAATTATTGAAGAAGGTGGTGCTAATTTATCGCAAGGTGAAAGACAATTAATTGCTATAACACGAGCAATCATTGCTAATCGAAATATTTTAATTCTTGATGAGGCAACTTCTAATATTGATACGAGAACCGAAAAAATAATTCAAAAAGCAATGATGAAATTAATGAAGGGTAAAACCTCGTTTATTATTGCTCATAGACTTTCGACTATTTTGAGCGCAGATAAAATTTTGGTTGTTAATAATGGCGAAATTGTTGAATCGGGTACTCATAAGGAATTATTAGCTAAAAAAGGTTTATATGAAAAAATGTATAATTCATCATTTAGGGAAGACTAGCACCTATTTGTTTGCTAACTAATAAAGCCATTTTTCATGGAGCTAAATTAAAAAATCTGGTTTAAATCCAGATTTTTTTGTTAAAGCAATAATCTTTGTTATATCTTTTGAAAAAACCTAATTTTATTTTTTAAAAGTTTTACAATTCTCTAAAATTTTGCTAATTTCATCTTGACGTATTTCTCTGATTTCGCCCAAATTCAAATTATTATCTAATTTTAGTGTGCCTATTGATACTCTTTTTAGGTAGGTTATTTTATAACCAAAAAAATTTAGCATTTCCTTAACTTGATGAAATTTACCTTCATAAATAGTTATATAGGCAGATTTAGAGTCTATAAAGATAAACTCATATCTTTCTACATGATAATTATTTGCAATGATAATTGGTTTGGGATAGTGATTTTTTATTTTGTCATCAAAAGGTTTATTAGTCTGGAAATAATATGTTTTAGGTATTTCGAATTTTGAGTTCATAATTTGGTGGCCTAAAAAACCATCATTACTTATTATTAATAATCCCTCTGTGTCTTTGTCAAGTCTACCATATGAAAAAAATTTATTGGGATCAAGGTCAATAATTTCGAAAATTGTTTTACTTTTTTTATCAAAATTTGCCGTTATGTATCCTGATGGTTTGTTGAAAACAAAATATTGTTTTTCTTTATATTCAACTAGCTTACCATCAATCATAATTGTATCATTATTAATATCAACACAAATTGGCTTAAGGATTGATTTATTATTTATTAGAACCCTTTTAGCTTTTATTATTTTTTTGCATTCATTTCTTGAAATGTTAAGATATCAAGAAATGATTTTTTCTATTCTTATTTTCATTATATTTCATCTTGTATTCTATTTAGAGCATTAATGTAAATTTCGAGCGATTTTTTTATTTCTTTGAATGTGAAGCATTCGTTTGGTCCATGCATTAAATGCATATATTTTGTTGAACCAAAAGCTACACAATTATTAACTATACGTGCGTAGGTCCCTCCACCAATTGCTAATGGTAGCTCTTTGGTATTCATTGCTTCATTATATGTTTGCATTAGTAATTTTATTAATTTGCTTTCTGGTGACATAAACATAGAATTTTTAGTTCCAACTACTTCAAAATGTACATCTGAAAAATTGCATGAAAGGTATTTTTTTATAGAATTTGTAACCTCTTCAACAGAATGGGTTGCCGGGACTCGCAAATCAAAAGTTATGATATGTTTGTCAGAGGTTGTTTTGATAATACCAAGATTAGCACTAAGGCTACCCGAGAAATCATCATAGTCTGGAAAAATATTTTTTAATCTAAAATCACGAGTTTCTAAATTTTCACTAATAAATTTTATTAGATTATATCTTAACAATTGGGGATGTTTTTCTTTTAGTTCTAGGATTGACTTGATAATAGCATTATCACCTTTTTCTGGCGTTGAACCATGACCACCCTTCCCTAGTACACTGTGTAGTTCTCCGTTGTATATATATTCAGTTTTGTCTGGTATTTGATTTACAACATTTCCAGCATTTATTTCAAGATTATCAATTTTATTAAAAATAAAACTAACTTGATATATAAGTTTTTCGGCAAAAATAAGTGGCCATTCTCCGTCAGGAGTATATGAAACATATGGATGGCCAAAGTCTGCAAGATAAAATTTCATTGATTTCATAGTTGTCTCTTCGGAAATCCCAAAGATAATTCGAATAGACCATTCATCATTGACTAGACCATTGTCTTTGAGATATTTCATTGCATACATGTTAATGATTGCAGGACCCTTATCATCAAGACTACCTCTACAAATTATTTCATTATCAGTGATTACTGGAACAAAGGCGCTAGTTTTTCATTGCTTTTCATCGCCAGCAGGAACAACATCCAAGTGAGCTAAAATACCTAGAATTTTTGCCCCATTACCAATTTGTGCATATCCATATCGATTGTGTGGATCTTTATATGTTTCAAAGCCAAAAGAATCAGCTAATTTTAAGGCATAGTTTAAGGCATTATCAGCGTTTATACCAAATGGGTATTTTCCTTCTTGCTCTATACTGATGGAAGGGATTTCGCATAAGCTTGCAATGTTTTTGATCATTTTATCAAACGCTTCTTTTTCTTGCTTAAATTGAATATATTTTTTCATTTTAAATCCTTAAAATAAGATTAATTTTTAACTAATTTTATAGCAATTCCTTTGTTTTGAAAGACGTAATTATCGTCATGTTCAAAATAGACCTTTATTAATTCAGGATAGTCAGTAAATGGGTTACGATTTCTTTGATGTTTATAAACACCATTGTTTCTATCGATATCAAATTGTGAAATTCCATCTAATTTATTTCATTTTAAATAAGTTTCTAAATATTTTTGTTTTATTTGATTTATGCCATTTTCTTCAAAAAATACTCTTTGTGCGGAGTGGTTGTTTGTAATATTTTTGTCTCTATAGGTTAACACAAAATAGAAGAAAACTCTTGCTATATCACCTTTAAATTCATCTATTACTTCAAAAACCTGCTCTCCATCTTCTTTTCCAATTCCTAACTTTGAACCATTGCTTGAAACTATTTTTCCATTTTGAGTTTCTCCATATGGTAAATTACCATGGATAGCATTGACTTTTTTATCTGACGGTCAAACATGGTGGGCATCATTTCTCATTGGCCCTTGTTTTGCAAATCAGGATTGTGCAATGATATGTTCACGATTCATACCTTGCCCCTCTTTATTTCCGATGTCACGATATTTGCCAAATTCAAAGTTGTATTTGTCTTTTCCTCCAATTATTTCCGTATATAGATCTAAAACTGTGCCATCTTTTTCATAATACTTATCAACAAATGCATCAACATAAGTATTGTGCAACTTTGCATAAGCAGCTCTACCGACACCCGTTTTGTCTCGGTTTTGTAGTTGAATCATAAAAAGTTTGTCTCTTAATTCTTGTCCACTTAATCCATTTAGTGATTCATAAAATTTATTCGAGTTATCATATTGGATGTGAAATCCATTATTTGTGGTTGGGGCAGCACCATTTCTTGCCAAGGTGTTATTATCTTGTTCTTGTTGTCTATTATCTTTCTCTTTCTTATCGGGAGTAATAGGATTATTCTCGCTTCCTGTTTCTGATTTTTTATCATTTGGATTTGCTGAAGGACTTATTTCCCTTAGAGTTTCATTATTTAATATTTCAATTTCCTTAATTAATGAATCAAAGTTTTTAGAGTTTTCCTTGCTTTCTATAATCTCTAGCTTGTTTCATAGTTTATTTAATTTTTCATTATCTTTTATTTTAAGGATGTTTTTTAGAAGTTCTTCTTTTTTATTTAGATATTTTTTTTCATTTTCAGAAGTTTGTGTTTGCGTTGAACATGAGGACAAAATCAAAAATGTTGTTGGTAACGTTAGCGTTGTTAAATAAATCATTATGTTTTTTGAATAAGTTTTTTTCATATTAATAATTTCCTTAGAATAAATTGGTTAACATTTTAATTATAATACTATTTAATTTTTAGCGTTTTTATAATACTCTAATATGCCTTAAAAGAAGGTTAATACTCACGACATAGAAGTTGTGTTATTTTATATTAATAGCAATGTTCTTAAAATTAAAAAAACACACCACAGTGTGCTTAAAAGGTTACAAAATATATTATTATTGTGATTTTGCTTCAGCTTTTCTTGCTTCTCTTCTTAGGTCGCGGGCTCTTTCTTTAGCTAATTTGTGAGCTCTTTTTTCAGCTTTAACCTTATTTGCTAATCTAACGTCTTTTCTCATCGCATTTCCTTTCAATATTTGCTAATTTTATTACTTTAGAAGGATAGTTAATATTATAACTATTTTTTCTTAATTTGCTCAACTTTTTGCTCGATCAAATCAAAATCAATATCATCCATTGCTTTTATTTTTTCTTCAAGCGATAATGATTTCTTTAAATGTTCCTTATTTGATATTTTATGATTAAGTTCTTTGAAGTCATTGGCCGCATCAAAAAGGTTAATTTGATCTTCTTCATCAAAGATTTGGTTATTAATCTTTAATGAATTAGTGTAATAATTTTTTTTAAATAGTGTTGTTTCAGTTGTTTCTTCGATGCTGCTATTTTTTGTTAAATTATCTTGAAATTTCAGTTTTAGAATTTCTTTTTGTTTACTATCATCTTCAATAAGTTTGTTTATTTTTATATGCTGAATTAAGTAACCTGAATTATTTAATTCATTGCTAAATTTATTTAATTTTTCGATCTTAATTTTATCACTTTGACTGCACTTAAAATCAAGTTTTTGTGTTTCATTATTTTCATTTGTTATTAGTAATTCAAGGTTTTTAGTATTTACTTCTAGACATTTTGGAATGCAATTGATATTTTTTAAACAGTTGAATAATTTGGTCCCACGGTTTGTGCGCCCTGTATATTTTATGTCCCTCATATTTCATTGTTTATACATTCCGCCTTCAGTTATCATTGTTACTACATTTAAAGGTAAACAAGTTGTAAAAGTAGACACAAAAATTTCTTCATTTGTTTGTAATTTAGGCAATAGTTTTATGCCTTGCGCTTTGAGGGCTAGATCAGTTGAAAAAACATTTTCATTTAATAAGAAATATGAACCATTATTAAGCAGTATAAAAATATCCTTTTCATCATTGCCAATTTTTGCATCGATTAATTCATCATCATTATTTTTAAAATTTATACAAATTCTCTTCTTGTTTAATACTTTTGAATTAAAGCTAGATATCTTTACTTTTTTAGCAAAACCATATTTTGTTATTAGTATAATGTTAGCATATGATTCATATGATGTTATTTCCATTACTCGAATAATTTTTTCATTGCTATCAAGATTCACTAATGAAGATATATGCACACCCAATTCTTTTCATGAATTATCTTTTAAAATATGTGCTTCAATGATGAAAAAATTCCCCTTGTTAGTAAAGAAAATCAATTTTGAAAGAGAATTAATTTCATCATAATATTTAATTGCATCTCCTTCTTTTAGTTTATATGTAGCAAAGTCGTTAGCATTATAAATTTTTGTACTAATTTTTTTGATATAGCCTTCTTGAGAAATGAAGAAATAAAAATTTTCATTTTTAGCAAGAAGTTTATGATCAATATCTTTATTTATGCCTTCTTCTTTAATTATGGTTTTTCTATCCTGTGCATATTCAATTTTTATTTCAGTTAGTTGTTTTATTAAAAAAATATTAAATTCGTAGTTATCACTAAGTAAGGTTTTACATTGTGTAATTAAAGCTTCAAGGTTAGTTTTTTCTTGCTGAAATTCAATTTGATCCATTCTTGAGAGTTTATATAGTCTTAGCTCAGCTATGGCGGTTGCCTGAATTTCACTAAAATTAAATGCCTTTATTAGTGAAAGAATTACACCTTTTTTGGAATTATCACTTTCCTTGATTAATTTGATAACTTCATCAGAAATTTCTGCTACTCTAATAAAACCTTCAATGATTTCATGGCGTAATTTATATCTTTGAAGATCGTATTTTATTCCATTGGTATTTATTTGTTTTGAATGCTCAAGAAATGCATATAATGCTTTGTAAAGCGATAATAGGCTAGGTGCATTTTTATATATAGCAAGCATATTGTAATCATAATTAACTCTTAGTTTAGTTTTGTTCATTAGATAGATCATGATTGCCTCGGCATTTGCATTTTCTTCAAGTTCAATGTATATTGACAATCCATTGCGATCAGATTGATCTCTAATTTCTTTAATTCCAGAAATTACTTTTGAAGAAATGATTGTATCAATTTCAAAAACCATTTTCGACTTAACTACACCAAAGGGAATTTCAGTAATTTCTATGCCAATAATGTTTTCTTTTTTGTCATAAACATAATTATATTTTGAGGATAGTGCAATTTTTCCTCTTCCGGTCATAAAAGCATCGTGGATTCCTTTGGTCCCGTTAATTATGCCTCCGGTCGGAAAGTCAGGGCCTTTAACATAATTCATTAATTCGCTAGTGGTGATATTTGGGTTTTTAATCATAGCAATTAAGGCATCAATTAGTTCCCCTAAATTATGAGGAGGAATTTGTGTTGCAAAGCCTGATGCAATCCCCATTGCTCCATTTACTAGCAAATTAGGAAAAAGGGTCGGTAAGACAACAGGTTCATATTCTGAATCATCAAAGTTTGGAATCATTGGTACTACTTTGCGCTCCAAATCTTTTAGCATTAGTTCTGTTATTTTTTCTAATCTTGATTCTGTGTAACGCATAGCAGCAGCAGGGTCATCATCAATGGAACCCTTATTTCCATGCATTTGCACAAGCGGATAATTGCTTTTTCATTCCTGCGCCATTCTTACCATTGCTCCATAAACAGAACTATCGCCGTGTGGGTGGTATTTACCTAAAACATCCCCAACAATCCGTGCCGATTTTTTGAATGCCTCCTTGTTTCTAAGTTTTAGATTTCACATTGAATAAAGGATACGACGTTGTACTGGTTTTAAGCCATCTCTGGCATCGGGTATTGCACGCTGTTGAATAACATATTTTGAAAAACGGGCAAAACTATCGCTCATAATGTCGACCATATTCTTATCAATAATATTTTCAATTACTTGGTCATAATTATTTTTATTTTTCTTGTCCATAAGTCGTGCCTCATTTATTTTTTATTAATTTCAAATTCATCAATACTTGAAAAGTCGATGTTATTATTGATTCAATTTTTTCTCGCCTCCGAATCATCGCTCATAAAGGTAGTTATATACCTTTCTACTAATGCTTGCTGATCGATGCCTACCTTAATGATTGAACGAGTTGCAGGATTCATCGTTGTTTCTCAAAGTTGGTCAGCATTCATTTCTCCAAGTCCTTTATATCTTTGGATTTCGTAGTTTGTATATTGCGACGTTATTTCTCTTAGTTGTTCTTCGTCTCAGGCATAGAAATATTTGTTATTTGAGTTTTTAATTGTTATTTTATATAATGGGGGCAAAGCGATATATACCATTCCTAATTCAATTAGTTTTTTCATATATCTTCAGAAAAATGTTAATAAAAGCATTTGGATATGGGCTCCATCAACATCCGCATCAGTCATAATAATAATTTTTCCATATTGTGAATTCTTGGCATCGAATTCGCTACCAATTCCAGCTCCAATCGTGTTAATAATTGTTGCAAGTTCTTCATTTGCAAGGACATCAACTAATTTGGCCTTATCAGTATTCATTACAACCCCACGTAAGGGAAGAATGGCTTGAGTCATTCGATTTCTGCCCATTTTAGCCGACCCTCCGGCTGAATCACCTTCGACTAAAAAAAGCTCTTTGATTGTTTTGTTCTTTGTTTGTGCAGGAGTTAATTTGTTTGAAAGAATTTTTTTTGAATCGAGTTTATTTTTTACCTTTCTAGCTTCATTTCTAGCATTTCTTGCCGCAATTCTTCCGTCATATGTTCGCTTAATTTTCTCGATGATTTTGTCAGCTTCTTGCTTGTTTTCATTTAAAAAAAATGTAAATTTTTCACTAAAGAAATCTTCAACAGATTCCCTTGCTTCAGGCGTTCCTAATTTATCCTTAGTTTGTCCAACAAATTCAAGAATACTTTCAGGAATTTTTAGTGATACTACAGCAATTATTCCCTCTCTAACATCTAATCCATCAAAATTAATTTTTGTTTTAGAACTTGAATTTTTTGCATACCATTCATTAATTGTTTTGGTTAATGCAGATTTAAATGCTGTTTCATGAGTTCCTCCATCCCTAGTTTTAACATTATTGACAAAGGAATATATTGATTCACTATAGTTTTCAGTATACGCTAACGATATTTCAACCTCAATATTGTTTTTTGATTTTCCTGACGCAAAGAAAATTCTACTGATAAATTTTCGGCCCTCGCCAACAAAGTTAATATATTCTTTAATTCCTTCATTGGTTTGAAAAACAACATTTTCGTTAGTATTTTCATTGATATAGTTGATTTTCAAATTTGATATTAAGAAACTGGCCTCTCTTAATTTTTCTTTAACTGTTTCAGATGAAAATTTCGCTTTTTTAAATATTGAATAATTAGGTCAAAATTGAACCTTAGTTCCACGTTTTGTAGTTGGTCCTATAATTGTTGTTTTACTTGTAATTTTTTCTTGTTCAAAAGATGTGAAGTATTCTTTTTTGTCACGATAAACGCTAACTTCAACCTTAGAACTAAGGGCATTTACTACTGAGGACCCAACGCCGTGAAGTCCTCCACTAGTTTTGTATGCCCCATCGCCGAATTTACCGCCAGCATGTAATTCGGTAAATACTAGTTCAACACCACTTTTTCCTGTCTCATGTTTATTGATTGGAACACCTCTTCCGTTGTCTTCAACAATAACAGACCCATCACTTTTTAATATTACCTTAATATTATTAGCATATCCGGCTAATGCTTCATCAATAGCATTATCAAAAATTTCCCAAATTAGATGATGTAATCCGTTTGAATCAGTAGAACCAACATACATTCCAGGTCTTTTAATAACTGCCTCTAAACCCTTTAAAACTTTTAAATCTTTTGCTTCGTAATTAGTTGTACTCATGATAATTAATTATATATTTTTTGAATATTTAAATAAAAATTAAAAAATATAAAGACACAAATGAGTGTTTTATAGACGTTGGTTTTTATTGTTTTCTTCCAGTTCTTGGTTAATCATATGAATATCTGCATTCATAATTTTTTCACCCAAAAAGATAATAGCAATTTTGTTAATTATTTTATTTTTAGTTATTTTATATATTTTTGCAAATGTGATTTTAATGATATATCTAATTAAGAAAAAACAGGTAAGTCAGCTAATAAATAGTATGCTAGTGATGCTAATTAAAACTATAAAATTATTTGATTGTATTAGAAAATGTGTTCCATTATTTAAAATAAGATAAACAATTCATGCTGTAATGAGAATGATAGGAATAATAATTACACAAATGCATAAAGCAAGAAAGAAAATGTAATTTCTTTTAAGTTTTGGATATTTTTTTAGTTTACAAAAAAAATTATTTTTATTTGTCATTTCTTAAATTAAATGTTTTTATTTCAACTTCGTTAATTATTTCATTCTCAAGTTTCTCAAGATTTTCAAGTTCTTCTTCTAATCTTTTTGCTTCCTCTCTTGTGGGTTTTGTGACCGGGAATCTTGGGGCAAAAAGTTCGCATGTTTCGCAAGCTTTTTGGATCGATATTTCCATTGTGTTAATGGCTTTGGCAATTGTTATTGTTTCATTTTTATCGAAGCTTAATAATGGTCTAAAAATAGGCAAATCACAAACCTCTGATATTGCGTGGATTGATTCTAATGTTTGCGAAGCAACTTGTGCTAAATTTTCACCATTCGAAATTGCTTTTATATTATATTTTTTGGCTATTTTTTGTGCAATACGATAGAAACTGCGGCGCATTAGTGTTATTTTATATTTTTGATTTGATACAAGACCTATATAATTCATTAATTTTGTGTAATTAATTTGAAAAAGAGTAGAAGATCCTTGAAATTTGGTTAATGTTTTGATAATTTGTTCGATTTTCATAGTCGTTTTTTCATCGGTATGAGGGGGTGTAATGAAGTTTAAAAATTCAATCTTTAATCCCCTTTTTTGCAATAAATGTGCAGCAACGGGAGAATCGATTCCACCACTTATTAAATGTAAAACACGTCCTGATGAACACACTGGCATTCCGCCAAGGGCATAAATGTAGTCGCTAAAAATATATGTAAATTTGTCTCTTATTTCAATATATATGGATAAATCAGGATTGCTAAGGTTTACAACTTTATTTTTAAAATTATTTAATATAAAACCGCCAAAGTGCATATTGATTTCCGATGAAGTTAAATGATAATTTTTATTATGTCTTCTGGCATTTATAGCAAAAGAGTTGAATGATTTTTTCGAGGCTAGTTCAAATACTTTTTTTTCAATATCTTCAATATTGGTTGATGTCTTATGAACTATTGAATAAGATGAAATTCCAAAAATAAATTTTAGGGATTTTAAATTTTGCTCTGAATACTTACAAAAAGCTCTGTCGTATTCCATTCTTAACTCATTTTTAGGTATATATAGTTCAATATTTTTTCTTAATTGATTAATGAAATCCTTTTTATTTTCACCTTTTAGTGTTAATTCTCCGTATCTAATTAATATTTCCGTTTCTTGATTAGCACACATTTTATTTCTCCTTTGACTTATTAATTAATTTTAGCGATTTATTAATTATTTCATCATATTTATTCTGATATATTAAGTTAATTAATTCAATATTTTTTTCTTGAAATTTATTTTTTGTTAGCAAGTTAAAATTATCGATTAGATGCCTTGCAACCAAATATTTTATGTTAATCACAATAATTTTTTTTTGAATGACTTGATTTATTAAGTTTAGTTCATATTCGTCATTTATATTTTGTTTTTCTAGCAGTGATTCAAATTTATTTTTATAATAAATTATTTCCTCATTTAATGGTATTTTAAAGTCATGTAGTCCAAATGTCTCAATTAACATATTGGTTATTTTATCCTTGAAAGCGGTCTTATCTTTTTTGTTTCAATTATTTTTAAATTGTCTTTGAAAAAACGGGATTTTACACATTTTTTTTAGAATATTATTTAGATTATTTAATCTTTCAAAATATGAAATATTGCTTGAATTTTTTTTATTTTTTGATTTAAAATACGCCAGATTTTGGTAATAAAATTTATAAAAATTATTTATCAATAATTTATATTTTGCGTTTTGACGGTCTGATTTAAGATTTTTTCAATTTTGTATATCAAAAAGATCAATTATTTTGCTTATAAGCTCAGAATTTGATTTTAATATTTCAAAACTATCTATTTCTTTTTTGATTTCAATATATTTGTAAATTATTTTTTTTGAAAGGCTTTCAAGTTTTGTTTTGAATGTTACAATTCAATCAAAAAAATTAGTTTTATGAATTTTAATTTTAATTTTTTCAATCACACTTCTAGTTTCATCAATGAAAGAATTTAGCATTTGCCAATTAAAAAAAAATTGGTGAAAAGATGAATATTTGATGACAAGGTCCTCAATAAATTTAAATGGAATTTCAATATTATTTTCAATATATGAGTATAGTGTTAAACCATTTTTTATAAAGAATAAAAAATCATTTAATATTTTTTTGATATTTTTTGAATTAGTTAAAAAATGATTATTCCAACCTTTATATAGTTGAAGCTTACTACTATATTCGACAATATTTTTTATTTCATTGTATTTTTTATTAAATTCAATTGAAAAATCTTGAAAGAAAAGGTTGTTTTTATTGTTATCAATACATTTATTTATATTTAAGAAGACGGATTTTAAATTATTTGAAAAGATGAGAAATTTTGAGATATTTTGACTTTCAAGAAAAATAAAATCTTTATTTTCTTTTATTGTTTCTTTTATTGTTTTTCATTCGACAATTGCTTTATTAAAAATTTTTTTAAATTCAGGGCTTTTCGATTTTTTTTCTTGTATGTTTCTTATGCTATTAATCATATGCAATTCATTAAGAAAAAAAGTTATCTTTGATAGTGAAAATTCAATAATATTTATTACATTAGCAGTTATTTTCTCTTGGTATGTGCATTTATTGTTTTTATCTGTAAATTCATGAAATTGATTATTAATTTTTTTAATTTTTTTTAAATTTTGGTTTATGTATTCAATCTTTTTTTGAAGTTTCTTGATTTTAAATTCCTTTTTTAAAGATCGAATAATGAAGGCGATAATAATAGGTATTATCCAAACTACATTTAACAAAAAATACAAATAATTGTGTACCATAGTAAGTAAAATTATATTTTATATATCTTATTTATTGTCCACAATATGTCTAAGTCTAGTTTTATTTGAAAAAAACGTAAAAAAATAATATAATTTTCCTTATATGAGAAAGCAAAAGAAAGTGTCACTATCTTGTCAGGAATGCTTGCATAAAAATTATTCTGTTAATAAAAGTAATGAAAAAAGACTAGAGATTAAGAAATTTTGTAAATATTGCAATATTCAAACAATTCATAAAGAGGAAAAATAAGGTATGCCAGAAAAAACAAAGATGAGTCCTGAAGAAAAAAAAGAGATTAAAGATAGAGTAAGAAGAGAGAAAGCTCTTTTAAAGGAAAGAAAAAAGGATGAAGCTAAGGCAACGAAACTTTACACTTTTAGAAATTTAGTAAGGGAAATTAAGAGAGTTGCGTGGCCAAGTAATTTCAAGTCTTGAAAATGGTTTGGAATTACTATTGCCTTTGTGTTAATCATGGCTATATTTTGCTTTGTTATAACTTTAATTTTTACCGGTTTATGAAATGTAGTGGGTATTAGAACATAATATTTTTTAAGGAGAAAAAATGTATTCAGATTGTAAGTGATATATGATATCAACTGTTTCAGGCAAGGAAGATAATGTTGTTGAAGCATTGAAAAATAAGATTAGTTCTCAAAAAATGGAAGATTTCTTTAAGGATATCAGAATTTTTAAGATGCCCCATTTGTCTAGCAAAGAATTGCAAAAGAAAAGCAGGGGTGAGGAATACAACATTAAGTATGTAAATATTTATAAAGGTTATATTTTTCTTAATATGATAATGACTGATGAATCCTGGTATTTAGTTCGTAATACACAATACGTTACTGGTTTGATTGGATCTTCTGGAAAAGGTGCAAAACCAACGCCAATCAGTGAAAACACCTTTGAAAAAATGGTTGAAAAAGAAAGGATTCTCATTGAGAAATTTGAAGCGGGAGATATTGAAACAGCATTCAAAGAGGGGATTATTGTTAAAATTAAGAGCGGTATATTCAAGGGCGAAGTTGGCGAAATTATTAGAAATGATGACATTGAACAAAAAGCATTTGTAAATATTGAACAATTTGGAAGAAAAGTGCCAACGGAATTCTCACATAATGACCTTGAGATTTGCTCTTAGTTATTTATGGTATTTATTTTAGAGGAGAATTATGAATAAAATAACAAAAACGTTAATTAGTATTGGTTCGATTTCTGCTTTGACTCTCCCATTAATTGCCATTTCATGTACTAACTATAAAGCAGAATTAGAAAGAGAAGTTTCTCTTGCTAAGCAACAATTATCTAATATTGAATTTGCTGATGATTATGAGGACAAATTAAGAAAAGAAATTATTGATGCTGAAAATATATTAAAAAATAATAGCAATAAAAATATAGATTATCAGAAGGCACTTAGTGATTTTATTGAAAATACAAATAAAATTCTTAATGATAATAAAACAACAGCTGAAAAATATAGTAATAACCAAAGAGATGTATTTATTTTTTTAAATACATTAAAGCAATATGCACATGAACAGTTGTCAGATAAAAAATATGATGAATTGAAAATTGAGTTAGTTAAACAATACAGCGCAAAAGAAGAAGAAATTAAGAAAATAAATTCAGTTTTATTTAATGATAATGCTAAAGCCAAATTAATACAAGAACTAAATAAAATTCTTGATGACATTAAAACGAAAAAAGCTGAAGTTGACAAAAAAGCCAGTGCTAAATTATTTTAAAAAAGAAGAATCATAAAATATTTGAATCTTCTTTTTTGTTTTTATATAAGGAGATTATTTTAAAAAAATGAAGGAATTTTGGTTTAAGGAAGGCGAAAAGCTAGATGAATTAGTTAATTATCTTCTGTCATTTAAAAAAATAGAAGCTATATTATTAGACGGGGAATTAGGCGCAGGGAAGACAACATTAACTGGGCAAATAGCCAAAAAATTAGGTGAATCTAAGGCTGTGGTTTCCCCAACATTTAATACTATAATATGCTATGATAAAATGGTACATATTGATGCGTATAAATTAGTTGGTGATTTATTCCCATATGAAGAATATTTTGAAGATAAAATTGTTGTTATTGAATGGTCAAAAAACATTATACATAATTTTAAATATTATTTTAATATTGAGGTCAGTCTTCATGAAAGGGATGGTCAAATTTTTCATTTATTTAAAATAACTAAGCAAACTTGTTATCAAGGCTTATTCATTGAAACTTCTTTGCCAGATTTTTGCATAGCTTTAACTGAAAATGGTAATGTAATTGACCATATATTAATTGAAAAACTAATTAAAAAAACTGATAAATTCTTTGAATCAATAGATGAGTTATTAGGAAGAAATAATACAAAGTTGAATTATCTAGATAATCTTTACATAACAAATGGACCTGGAAGTTTTACCGGGACACGTTTAGCCTTTGTTTTTGCATCTACTAATAAACTTCTTCAAAATGTAATCGCAAAAAATGATATAAAAGTTTTTATTGCGCCAACATATGATTTGTTTTTTAAACAACTAAATTTGGATGTTATTTATATAAAAGCTAATAGGTATAAGGCATATGAAGTAATTAAAACTAATTTAGGAATAACTATAAATTTAGTTGATAGTATAAATTCAGTAATAGATTTTAATTACCAAAATTTCTTTAAAAATTTTAGTAAATATGTTGATTTATTTAGAGAATCAAATGACATCTTAAAAGAAGAATTAATTTATGCTTCTGATCCTCAAATTGGAGGTGTTTAATGAAAATTTTTGCTATCGAGAGCTCTCATGATGATACCTCTTTTGCTATTTTGGAAGATAATAAGCCTGTTTGAATGAAAACTATATCTCAAACAGAAATTCATAAAAAATACGGTGGAACCATTCCAGAAATTGCTTCGAGATTGCATGTTAGAAATATTGCATTATTAATTGAGGAATTTAAAAATATCGTTGTTAATAACAAGGAGATTTGTAAGAATATTGATTATATTGCTTATACTAAGGAACCGGGATTGGTAGGATCGCTGCAAATAGGTTTTATTGTTGCACAAACAATGTCCAGAATATATCAAATACCAGCAATTGGGTTAAATCACTTAGAAGGCCATTTTTATTCAGCTTTTATATCGAAAGAATTAGAATTTCCTGCCTTATGCTTATTGGTTTCAGGTGGACATTCGCAATTGATGTTATATACTGATTCTAATAGTTTTGAGATAGTCGGTGAAACTTTGGACGATGCCGTTGGTGAGGTTTATGATAAGATTGCTAGAAAACTATCATTAGGTTTTCCGGGTGGACCGATTATTGATAATATTTGAATTAATAATAAAGAAAAATATAAAAATAAATTTTCAATTCCACATACATTAAATGAATTAGATTTTTCATTTAGTGGAATCAAAACAGCCGTTATAAATCATTTTAATAGTCTAATAAATAGAAACGAAGAAATTAATATTAATAAGATTGCTTGTGAATTCCAAAATACGATAATTGCCTACCTTAAAATTAATTTAGAAAAGGCAATTAAAAAGTATGGACCAAAATGTATTACTTTAGCAGGAGGAGTAAGCGCTAATAAAGGAATTAGAGAAATGGTGTTAACCCTTCACAACAATGTTTATCTACCATTAATGGAGTATACAACCGATAATGCAATGATGATTGCTAGACTAGCTTATGAAAAGGTAAAAAAATAATATGTGAAAATTTATAAAAAGTTCAACTTCACAGGAAAATTGATTAGATTTTACCAGTTATGAGATTGTTTTTTGAGGACGCTCAAATGTAGGAAAGTCTTCGTTAATTAATGCTCTAGCTAATAATAAATTAGCAAAAACTTCTTCAAGTCCAGGACGTACAAGATTAATAAATTATTTTGAAACTAATAATAAAAAGATTGTGGTTGATTTGCCTGGTTATGGTTATGCTAGCATGTCTAAAAAAGAACAGCAAAAAGTTAGCGGAATAATAGATTATTATTTTCGCAACAGCCCAAATGATAAGATAGTTTGTTTCTTAATTGACGCCAAGATAGGGTTTATGCCGATAGATTTGGAAATGATTGAGTATATTAATAATTTAAAAATACCATTTAATATTATTATTACTAAAATTGATAAGGCTAATCAATCACAAAGGCATAGAGTAAAAACCCAAGCGCTAACATTTAAAAAAGAAGTAAATATTTTTATAGTCTCATCAGAAAAAAAAGTAGGGTTGCAAGATATTATCAAACATTTTGATTTTTAGTATTTAAATATGTTGCTTTCCAAAAAAATGAAATTACTAAAAATTAAATAATCTAGGTTTAATTTAGTGCGCATTGGTCCATTTTTATATCAATTTTTGTATAATTTTACATATGAAAAACAAAGAAGACAAAAAAAGATTACTCATTTTAATAATTCAAGTATTTACTTTATTTATAGTACCAATGATTCTTTTGTTTGTAGGATTATTCCATTTACCTAATAATTGAAGAGTCCCTATTATTGTTATTTATTCGCTTTTGGTATTGGGCCTTGGAGTTTTTATATTTTTCATCATAAGAAGATATTTAAAAGAATCATCAATTGCAAATCAAACCCTAAATCAGTTCATTCAAAACGAAATAAGTGATCAAGGGATTGGCACTATTATTTTTTTAAATAATGGAAGGATTATATGAGCTTCAAACTTTGTTATTAACAAATTTGGTAAATCAATAGTCGGAAAAAATATAAAAACTGTTTTTAATATTGAAGAATGAGATGGGAATAATAATAACTTTGTTTTTAAAAAAGATGACTATGAGTACGATGTTCAGGTTATTTTTGAAAAAAATATTGTTCAGATTAAAGATATAACTATTCAAACAGCTTTATTAAATGATTATAAGATGCAACGTGTTGTTTTTGGCGAATTTCATATTGACAATATGAATTTATACCAAGTATCCTTATCACAAGAAGATCTTTATGCTATATATTCAAGTTTTGGGTCCTTGTTTGATGATATTTCTAAAAGTTATAATATTATTTACCGGCAATATGAGAATGGGCGTTTCTTTGTTTTAACTAATCAAGAAACTCTTGAGCAACTAGAAAAAACCAACTTTGAGGCATTTAATCAACTTAAAAATAAGAGTCTGCATAAAGGTATATCCTTGACATTGTCTGGTGGGTTTTCATATGGTTTATTCAAGTTGGAAACGCTTGACAAATTAGCCAAAGAGGCATTATTACAATCCAAAACCCGTGGTGGAGACCAAATAACTGTTTTAACAAAAAATGAACATCCAAGATATTATGGAACTAGCTCAGAAATAAACATCAATATGTCTCGCACTAATGTTAGCTATATTTCTAAGGTTTTGATTGCAAAATTAAAGTCTAAGAATATTAACAAAGTTATAATTTATGGTCATAAGAACGCCGATCTTGACGCGCTGGGTTCTGCGTGGGGTATTCATAAATTAGCAAGAGCTTATGAAAAAGAAACATTTATTCAAAACAAGACATTCGATGAAACCACGCAACGCGTTTATGATCATATGAGTCCATTAGACAAGCAAATCTTTATATCGCCAAAGGAAGCGACATTATTAAATGATAAAAAAACACTTGTAGTAATTTGTGATGTTGCTGATGAAACAAGAATTGAAAATCCCAACGCATTTAAAGGTATTGAAAAGGATAATATAATCATTATTGATCATCATCGAATCGGGGCAAACCCATTATATGCTTTTAGAGAAAATACTTATATTGACTCATCAGCATCATCAGCCTCAGAAATTGTTAGTGAAATAATTGCTATTTCAAATAATGGTGACAAGATGGATGAGATCACAGCACAATATTTGTTAAATGGCATTTATCTTGACACTAATAATTTTCAAAAACAAACAAGTTCCAAGACTTTTTCAGCAGCTGCCTTATTAGAGATATGAGGCGCTAAGATCCAAATTTCAGTTAATACTTTAAAATTAGATATAGAAACCTTCAAACAAGTTTTAGAACTTCTTGAAAACTTGCAGGAGGTTAAACCTGGATATTTCATTGCTTATAAGAACATTTTTGTTTCCCCTGATGTAATTTCAATTGCTGCCGATGAAATCCTAAGAGTTAATGGAAGAAAAGCAGCCTTTGTTATTGGCAAATTAGCTGGGACTAAAAAATGTAAGATGTCAGCCAGAGGAATTGATACTAATGTTCAATTAATTGCAGAAGCAGTTAACGGTGGAGGACATTATGGCACGGCAGCAGCTGAAAGTGATGAAAATATCGAACTTTTTGTTGATAACTTAATACAAGCGATAGTGAGTGTAAAAAATGAAAGTAATAATAATTAAACAATATGATAAATATAAAGCAAATGAAATTGTTGAAATCAATGATGGGTTTGCAAAAAATTTCTTAATAAAGAATGGTTATGCTCAACCAGTGAATAAGCAAACTCTAGCTAATTTAGAAAGAGTTAAGCAAAACATTGCCGAAGATCATGCAAGGGAAGTTGAAAAAGCGATTGTTTTAAAAGAGCAAATTGAAAAAATAACTTTAAACTTTTTTTTAAAATCGAACGGAAATATTGTCCACGGTTCAATAACCAACAAGGCTATTGAAAAAGAATTAATAAAACATAATATTAAAATTAGTGCTCATGCCTTAAATAAAGATTCTTATAACACTTTCGGAAAACATTATATTAATGTAAAGCTTCACCCGGAAGTTAATGCAATTTTATTAATTCAAATATTCGAAGAAAAATAATTTTATAACATAAAAAAACAATAAAATGAAGGGAGCAAAATGAGCATGCAAACATTAAACCCAAGAGAAACTGCTATTGCTAATAATGAAGCCTCCTTATTGGGATTAATTTTATCTGAACCTGAAACATATTTGAAAATTGCTGTTTTAATAAGGCCAGAAATGTTTCACTTTAAGAGTCATCAAATATTATATTCTGCTATTGTTGAAGTGCATAACTCTACTGAGCATTTTGACCTTTCTAATTTATTGGTTTACTTAGAGCAAAAAAAGCAGTTTGATTTAGTTGGTTCATTTTATATGAATACTCCTGAATATATTGGCTATTTGGTTCAAAATGCTGGTTTCTTGAGTGAAATTGAAATATATGTAAAAAACATAATCGATCAATATAAAATCGATAAACTTAATGAATTAATAGTTGATATTAAAAATACCATTGATAATAAAACCTTTAATGTGTCGGACCTTTTATCACATATTCAATTATCCTTGATCAATATTGATATATCAGAAATTAATTCCTCATTTGAAAAAATTGGCGATGTTGCAAACAATATAATGCAACAAATTTTGCGCAAAGAGGATAGTGATATTGGAATAGGATTGCAACTTGGTTTTCCAGAATTAGATGAATGCTTGCTTGGTTTAAATAGTGGGGATTTAACTATTATTGGTGCTAGACCGGCTATGGGTAAAACGGCCTTTGCTTTGAATATTGCTAATAATGTAGCTAAACAAGGGAAAAACGTTTTATTTTTTAGCCTTGAAATGTCCAATCCACAATTAGTCCAGCGGATGATTTCTATAGATTCAACTGTCCCTATTTACAAACTTAAAACCAAAGAATTAAGTATTGATGATCAAAGAAATTTATCTCATACTGTCGAAAACATGTTCGAGTGAAATATTGTATTAAATGATCTTGCTACTTTAAATATTTCGGATATTATTACCTTATCAAAAAGATACGCCCGAAATGCTAAGGTTGATCTTGTTATTATAGATTACCTACAACTTATTGGAGACAATTCAAAAAGGTCGCAAGAAAATAGACAACTTGAAGTGGCCAAGATTTCACGTTCATTAAAGCAACTTGGTCGCGAACTAGCATGCCCTATTATTGCCTTAAGTCAATTAAGCCGTAGCGTTGAAAAACGTGAAGACAAAACCCCTATAATTTCTGATTTAAGAGAATCTGGAGGTATTGAGCAAGATGCCGATAGAGTTATCTTTTTACATCGCGATGACTATTATCGAAACAAAAAAAATGATCAAAATGCTAATAACGAACAAAAGGAAATGTTTTCGACAACAAACGTTATTGTTGCCAAAAACCGTCACGGATCAACTAAAACTATTCAATTAGGGTTTTATCCTGACTTTAATAAATTTGTCTATGTCTTAAAGGAACACGGCAACAACAAACATCAAATTTTCAAAGAAAAGGAGGATTAAATCATGGATAAAAAACAAAAAAACTTAGATAAAAAAATTCAAAAAACGAAACTCTCCGTTGAGCAAAAAAAAGCTCTATATGATGAAAAAATGGCTATCTTAAACCCACAACAAGTAACCATTTTTAATATATGAAAAAAATATCCTAAAAAAGTTATTTGAATGTTATTGAGTGCTTTTTTATACAATATAGCAATTACTGTTTTTCTTAGAAAGGCAGCAACTATTGCTTCGGGCACATCATCACTTTCTCAAATTATTACTTTTACTGCTCCTGCTACTGCACAATTCTATGGTTTATTTTATGTATTAGTTAATTTACCATTAATGTTTGTTTTCTGAAGAATGAATCCGAGAATGTTTATGGTTTTAACATACTATTGAATGCTATTTCAGGTTATTGTTCAATTAATATATATAGAATATGACGGTCGTGGATCAAATCCAATTGTTAACTTTATTAATCAAAAAATTTCATTCTATAATCCGGTTGGCGAGAATAATTTCTATTGAGCTCCTTTCGGAATTGATACGAGAGTAGTTTCAAAACTATATAACAACGGACAAAGTAAAGAAATATTAAAAGTTCTTCAAGGCGAAAATTTAACAATTGAATTTGATAAAGGCGCTAAGGAAGTTATTACTTATTTTCAAAATCAATATGCTCCAAAAGACTTGAATTTGATAGTTAAAAATATTACTGATTCTGCATTAGTTGAACAATTTAAAATAGGAAAAGTATCACTCTTAGGTTCAATACCTTTATTATTAAAAGATACTAAAATTTATGGTGTTTATGATGGCCAAAATTGGCCGGTTCTTGTCTATGCCATTATGGGTGGTGCTTCAGAAGGATTTGCTTCTATAGTTGCATGAAGACAAAAAGGTTCTATTGGAGGAACATCAGTTATTTCTAACTTTATTGCATATAAAAATAAAAAACCAGTTGGTAATGTATTCTTAATGGTAGCAATTTGTTTTTCATCTTCATCAACGATTATCATTGGTTCATTAGAATTTAGCGGCAATATTACAGGGCATGTTTGAAATTCGGGCTTATTCTTAGTAAGAATTTTAGGTACTATTTCATATTTATTAGTATTTTCAACACTTGTTAATAAGTTTTATCCTAAATATAAGAAAGTTAAAATTGAGATATATACAAGATATCCGGAAATTGTTGCTGAACAATTTAAAAAGATTGGTTATGCTCACTCATTTAATATCTTCAATGGCGTTGGTGGATTTAGCCATGAGGAATTTGGCAAAATTGAAACTGTTGCTTTATTTTTAGAAAAAGATATTATTATGGAACAAGTTAAGAAAGTAGATAAGTCTGCGTGAATAACTACTTCAAATATTCATAATATATCGGGTGTGTTTGATACATCGTTTGTTGATTAAGAGTCTATATAGAGACTCTTTTTATTTTTTATAATACTAGTTTCGTATAAAATAAATTTTTATTTCGTTAAAAACTTTATAATTTAATATATTTTATTGGAGCAAAATGAGCAAAAAAGTAATTTTAGGAATGAGTGGCGGAGTTGATTCTAGTGTGTGCGCATACCTACTTTTAAAACAAGGATATGAAGTTGAAGGTTTGTTTATGCGAAATTGAGATTCATTTTTAAACAATGATTTCTTAGGTAATGAAGACATTTCACAAAATATTTGTCCACAAGAACAAGATTATCAAGATGCAAAGGATGTTGCAAATCAGCTAAATATTAAGCTACACCGTGTGGATTTTGTTAAGGAATATTGAGACAATGTTTTTAAATACCTAATTAATGAATATGAAATTGGCCGTACACCAAATCCTGATATTTTTTGTAATAAATTTATAAAGTTTAAGGCTTTTTCGGATTATGCATTTAATGAATTAAAAGCCGATTATATTGCTATGGGTCATTATGCATACACTAATGATGGGGAATTATTTCGGGCCTTTGACCAGACTAAGGATCAATCGTATTTCTTGGCTCAATTAAACAATGAACAACTAAAAAAGGTTATTTTTCCTCTAGCTAATATAATAAAAAATGAAGTAAGAACAATCGCTAAGAAGCTAAACTTAAAAACTGCCTTTAAAAAAGATTCAACAGGCATTTGTTTTATTGGCGAAAGAAGATTCACAAAATTTCTTGAAAATTATATTCCTGCTCAACCAGGTGACATAATTGATATTGCCACAAGCAATAAGGTTGGGAAGCATAACGGCGCAATGTATTATACAATTGGTCAACGCAAGGGTTTAAATCTCGGTGGATTTAAGAAACCTTATTTTGTTGTTGGACATAATATTAAAAAAAGAATTATTTATGTTGCTAATGAGGACCATAAAGAATATTTGTTATCCGATAAGATTATTGCCAAAGATTGAAATTTAATTGCTAAAACATATAATCAGGAAAACCTGTCGGCCAAATTTAGATATCGTCAAGAAGATATCAAATGTAAGATTCAACTTTTAGACAATAATGAAATTGCGGTCATGTACAATGAAACAGAAGCTATAACCCCAGGACAACAAGTTGTAATTTATGATGGTCAAAAAGTTGTAGGGGCAGCAATCATTGATAGAATTTTTTATAAACAAAAACAAAAGAATTTTTTATAAATCAAATAATGATATAAAACAAGGAGAAAAAAATGCTTTCATCAAAACAAATTAGACAAATGTGACTTGATTTTTTTGCTTCAAAACAACATCTTGTTGTAGAATCTAAATCTTTAATACCTCAAAATGACCCTTCATTATTATGAATTAATTCGGGTGTGGCAACATTAAAAGATTATTTTAGCGGTAAAAAAGTTCCGCCCGCAAAGAGAATAACAAATTCGCAAAAATCAATTCGTACTAATGATATTGAAAATGTTGGTATAACCGCAAGACATCACACCTTTTTTGAAATGCTAGGAAATTTTTCTATTGGTGATTATTTTAAAAAAGAAGCTATTGCATTTGGATATGAGTTTATTTTTAATGTATTGAAACTCGAAAAAGAAAAAATATATATAACATACTATGAAGAAGATTTGGATACATATAATAGATGAATTGAATTAGGTATAAACAAGGACCATCTTATAAGTGGAACAAGAGATACTAATTTTTGAGATGTTGGTCAAGGACCTTGTGGACCTGATACTGAAATTTTTTATGACCGGGGCGAAAAATATGATAAGCGCGGCATTGAATTGTTAAAAGAAGATATTGAGAATGACAGATATATTGAAATATGAAATATTGTATTTTCGCAATTCAATAATGATGGCGAAAATAACTACTCTGAATTAGCTACTAAAAATATTGATACTGGTGCAGGGTTAGAAAGAATAACCTCTATTATTCAGGATGCGCCTACTAATTTTGATACTGACCTATTTTTGCCTATTATTAGAAAAGTAGAAGAATGAACAAAATATCACTACGATATAAATAACTATTTTACAAAAGAGCCAGAACAGTTAAAAATTAATACTTGATTTAAGATTATTGCGGATCATATTAGAGCAAGTGTGAATGCTATTAATGATGGCGTTAGCCCTTCAAATGTTGGTAGAGGATACATTATTAGACGTTTAATAAGAAGAGCTTACCGCGCTGGTTTATCATTAGGAATACAACAAAAAACCTTTTTATATAAATTAGTTCAAGTTGTTAAGGACTCATTGATATATGAAATCGATGTTAAAACTGTTTCAAGAGTAATTTCTGACGAGGAAAATTTATTTGCTAAAACCATTAAAGATGGCGAAAAACTTCTTGAACACGAACTAAATAAAAAAGGTTTTATTGATGCTAAAATTGCCTTTAAAATGTTTGATACTTATGGCTTCCCTATTGAATTAACGGCTGAAATATTAAAAGAAAAGAATATCGAAATTAATTTGCAAGAATTTTATGATTTTCAAAAGGAACATCAAGAACGTTCAAAAGGCAGCTTAAAGGCTGCGATGCAAAAGGTTATTAATTCGCTTTCACTGGTTGACAAAAAAATTTCTGAATTTATTGGTTATGAATTTCTTGAGTCTAGATCAAAAATTATCTATTTGCTAAATGAAGAGCAGGAAATTGATAAGGTAGATAGCGATGATGATTTTTCATATGTTATTCTTGACAATACTCCTTTTTATGCAACTAGTGGTGGACAAAATCATGACTTTGGCTATATGATGCAAGGAAATAATAAAATTGAAATAATTGATGTATTTAAAGATAAATACCAAAATCATGTTCATTATGTTAAAGGAAAGATTGATAAGAATTTACCTATTGAATGTTATGTGGACAAAGAAAAAAGAATTAATTATGCTAGAAATCATAGTTCAACACATATTATGTTCCATGCTTTAAGAAGAACTTACACAAATGATATTATTGAACAACTTGGTTCAAACATTCATCCTGAATATTTTACATTTGACTTCGGATTAGATCATCGGCCAACTAAGGATGAAATTAAAAAAATTGAGCATATTATGCATGAATATATTGCAATGCAGGCTAAGAGAAATTATATTATTACTTCAGTCAAAAAAGCACAAGAAATAGGGGCATATATGACAATTGATGAATCTGAATATTATGATGCTAATAATGTCAGAGTTGTTGAATTTGAAAATATTACTAAGGATTTATGCGGTGGGACACACGTTGAAAATTCTGGCATAATCGAGAACTTTAAAATTGTTTCTGTTGATTCAAAGGGAACTGGAATTTATCGTTTGAAGGTTATTACCTCTGAAGAGTATGTTAATAAACATTTACATAATGAAATTTTAGAAAAGCAAAAATTATTGTCTTCCTTGGTAAAGAATAATAGAGCATTAGAATCTAATTATAATTTATCTTATTTGGTAGATATTCCTAGCCTTTCATCGCAGAAAGAAAAAATGTTGGATTATTATGATGAAGTCGAAAGTAAATTAAGAGAAGATTATAAGAAATTATTAAAAGAAAAGAATAACGAATCAGTAAATTTAAATGCTTATAATCCTGAAATAATTGGCAATAATGTTAAGTTATTCATAATTAATGAAAATGATGCAAGCTTACTAAGAAAAATTGCTGTGCAAATTCGTGAAGCAAATGCTGATGCATTGATAATAGGTCTTTCTAGAATTAAAGATGATAATTATTTTCTAATTGTTGCTTCAAAACAATATGACTCAACAAAGATTTTTAAAAGGATAATTTCTAACTTTAATGGTAAAGGTGGCGGTAACCAAATAGTATCGCAAGGATCAATTAATTCAACTAAACAGATTAAAATAATTATGGATGAAATTAAGGAATTAATAAATGCGTAAACTAGCTATGGATTTAGGCTCAAAAACATGCGGTTTTGCTATCAGCGATATTAATAATATAATTGCTTCTGGATTAGAAACACTCTATTTTGAGGAATGACATTTTATCGACGTTATTAGGAGAGTAAAATATTGACTATATGAAAGTCAATATAAGAATGAAATTGATACAATTATCTTAGGTTATCCAACAAGAATGGATTTTTCAAGAAGTCCAAGAACAATCATGGTGGAAAAATTTAAGCAAAGACTTCAAGACAATGTTGAAATAAATGTTATTTTACAAGACGAGAGAGAAAGTACAATATTTGCTGAAAATATTTTATATAATGCCGGATATAACGGCAAAAAAAGAAAAAATAAAAAAGATTCATTAGCTGCCCAAATCATATTAGAGGATTATTTAAAAAAAGGTTAGATTTATGGAAGAAATCAATAAAAATAACAATAAAAACATACGACAAAAATTATTTATCTTCTCACAAGAAAGAGAAATCATTTTGGAAAACAATGTTAAAATGTGAGTTTTGTTTTCGATTGAAGAAAATGGTGAAAAATACATATTTTTAACTAATAAAAAAGGTATTTTTCTATTTAGACAAACAAAATCTCATATTTTAGAAGAGGTGGAAGATGAAGGGATTGTTTCAATCTTAAGTGATTTATTAGAAGAGTTTGCTAATGAATTTGAATTAGTAGATGAAAATGGCGAATCTATTGAACACATTTTGTTTGAAGCTGAGACGGTAGATAATTTATGCGCAAATTAATATATATATCATCTATTTCTAACGGGACAAGCAAAATACCTCCCAATGTAAGAACGGGATTAATTATTTCTATTGCTATAGCTTTATTAATTGCCATTGTCGCTCTTGT
The DNA here is from genome assembly GCF_053851615.1 of Mycoplasma sp. 1890. Lineage (NCBI taxonomy): Bacteria > Bacillati > Mycoplasmatota > Mollicutes > Mycoplasmatales > Mycoplasmataceae > Mycoplasma > Mycoplasma sp. 1890. Next base: position 1,534 of record NZ_JBSQAZ010000005.1, on the reverse strand, counting down.
TCTTAGTCTTTATTATAAGAAGAAGGCTATTAAAAAATATTTATCCCCTAATGAGGAACGCGAAAAAGAAAAACTTATTAAAATTAATCCTAATTATGGTGTGGTTCTAAGCGGTATTAAGAAGTTTTATAATAATGATTTAAGTGATTTTTTTGTATGTTTTGTTGTTAATACCATTTATTTAAATGATTACCATAATATTTATATAGAAGATGATGATAATTATCTTGCTTTATCAGTATCAAATTTAGCTAATAAGAAAGTATTTTTTAATGGAACAATAGATTTAGGTATTAATGAAAAAATTTTATATGAATTTCCGGATCTAAAATTTGAAAATATTCAAAGTGTTGCTAAGCTTCCAAATGACAATGAATTAATAATAATTTTAAATAATAAAGATCAATTATTGGAATCAACCATAAGTTCTAAAATAAACTTTTTAAACCCAAAAGGAATAATGATTATTGAAAATAATAAAAACATTAATTTAGATTTGTTAAAGAAGATATCAGCAAATCTTGGTTTGCGTTATGAAACTTTAAAATTCAAAAATAAAAGTGTTATACTTTTAGCTAAAAATAACATAAAAGACATTGTTGAAAGAGGAGAAAAAGAAGATGGAAGATAAAAAAATATATTTAACAAAGGAGAGCCTTGAACAATATGAAAAAAGATTAGCATATTTGCAAGAAGAAGCTAGACCGTTAGTCATTGAAGAAATCAAGGAAGCTAGAAATCAAGGTGATTTATCAGAGAATGCTGAATATGATTCGGCCCGTGATAAGCAAGCCGCCATTGAAAACGAAATTCTAGAAATTCAACATATTTTAGAAAACGCCCATATTATTGTTGAAGACACAACCGGTTCTCATATTGTTAAAATTGGTTCAACAGTTAAGGCTTTAAATTTAAAAAATAATGCTGTTTTAACTATTATCATTGTTGGCGCACTAGATGCAGATCCATTTAGTGGGAAAATATCTAATTCTTCTCCGTTAGCCAAAGCAATTCTTAATCATAAGGTCGGCGATATTGTAGAGGTTGAGGCCGCTCCTAAATATAAGGTAAAAATTGAATCAATAATGTAGCTAAATATCCAGATTGTAGATAATTAAAATATATATTGTAAGATATAATAATAAGTTATAGAACTTCCGTATTTTTTAAAAATATAAGGAGGTTTTTTTATTTTAAATCTTGAACTTTTTGTAATATTTGCTTTTAGCAAAAATATATAAAAAAATTTTGCTAAATTTATTTTATTTTTTTTAACTTAATCATGTATAATGATATGGTACTTATTTTAAAAACGTTCTTATTTAATGTAAAAAATTAAAAAATTTTCATAATAAAAACTTTAAAATAATGTATACTTATAAAAGTGCACTTTTTTGTGCCTAATATGTAGTTCTTTGAAAACTGGATACGAATACCATAACGTCAATTTTAATTTTTTAAAAATATAATAAAACCAAAATCAAATTTTAAGAGTTTGATCCTGGCTCAGGATGAACGCTGGCTGTGTGCCTAA
>NZ_JBSQAZ010000004.1:0-47487 GCF_053851615.1 Mycoplasma sp. 1890 | reverse complement strand
TGGTCTTATTTCACAAAGAGAAATAGATTTAATGCGATCAATTAATGAAGATTTAGAAAAAATAAGAAGAGATATAAATAAAATTGTAATTTTATAATAAATTATTCTATTCCTAAAAGTAGAGCTATTTTTTTATATTTTTTTATTAGAAATTATGCAAAATGTATAATTAAACAAATTCAAAATATCGGTGGCTCATTTTTCACGCTAATTAATGAAATATAATGAGTTTATTTTAATAAAATAAGTTATTTGCTATAATTTCTAGGTGCAATGTAAAATTGCCTAAAAAGTGGAAGAATTTATTAATTCGTTTGAACCACAATTATCGAAAGGATTTTTTAAAAATGGCAAAGGAAATAGTAAAAAAAGCTAAATTACAATTTTTAGCTGGACAAGCCAAACCGGGCCCTGCATTAGCAGGTGTTGGTATTAACATGCCTGAATTTACTAAAGCTTTTAACGACCAAACAAGAGATAGAGGTTCGGAACCGGTTCCTGTATTAATTACAGTTTATAAGGATAAATCATTTATTTTTAAATTATTTACCTCACCAACATCATATAAATTGATTCAAGCTTCAAAAATTAAAAAAGGTAGTGGAGTTCCAAACAAAGAAAAAGTTGGTTCAATTACTTTGGAACAATTAAAAGAAATAGCGGAATATAAAATGCCAGATATGAATGCAATAACTCTAGAAGGCGCTATGCATCAGGTTGCTGGAACTGCTAAAAATATGGGTATTACAGTTGAAGGTTATGAAGAATGACTAAAAGGAAGTGCTAACTAATGGCTAAGAGAGTTACAAAGAACGCTAAAGTTTTAAAAACATTAGTTAACAAAAAAGATATTTACCCTTTAGCAGATGCAATTGAATTAGCTAAGAAAGCTTCATTTGCAAAATTTGACGAATCATTAGATATTGCTATTAAATTAAATTTAGACACAAGAAAATCAGACCAACAACTACGTGGAGCTGTAGTGCTACCAAATGGTACTGGTAAAAGCATTAAAGTTTTAGTGGCTACTGATGAAGTTTCAGCGCAAAAAGCAGCATTAGAGGCTGGGGCAGACTTCGTTTATTCATCTTCAGAACTACCAGAAATTTTAAATCAAGATAAATATGAATTTGATGTGATTGTTGCCGATCCAAAAATGATGCTTGTTTTAGGAAAATATGGTAAAAAGCTTGGTCCAAAAGGTTTAATGCCAAACCCAAAGACAGGAACAGTTACAACAAATCCAGTTAAAGCTGTTGAAGAATTGAAAAAAGGTAAAGCAAATTACCGTGCTGATAAGGGTGGAATTATCCATGCCTCGGTTGGTAAAAAATCAATGCCTACTGAATTGTTGGCTCAAAATGCTGAAACCATAATTCAAACAGTTAAGAGATTAAAACCACAAACTGTTAAGGGAACATATGTTTTAAACATTGTAGTTTCTACTTCAATGGGTGCTGCTGTTAAAGTGAAAATCGATTAATTTGTTTTAAAAAAACTTGGCTTTTTGGCTAAGTTTTTTTAAAACAAAAATAATAAAATTAGACCAAACCCATAACAATTGGGGATTAGGTCTAATTTTATTTTGATATATTATTTTAAATTATAAAATGTTTCTCTTCCTTTAAACTTAGCTCTATTACCTAGCTCATCTTCGATTTTTATTAATCTGTTATATTTAGCAATTCTATCAGTTCTTGACATTGAACCAGTTTTTATTTCTCCGGTGCTAAATGCTACTGATAAATCAGCGATAAATGTATCTTCTGTTTCACCAGAACGGTGTGAGATCACAGGAACTAAATTAGCTTCTTGAGACATCTTGATTGCTTTAATTGTCTCTGTTAATGAACCAATTTGGTTAATCTTAATTAATGAAGCATTAATTGCTTTTTTAGTAATAGCTTCCTTTATATATTGAGGATTTGTTACAATTAAGTCGTCCCCTACTAACTGAACCTTTTCACCATACTTCTCATTCATTGCAATAAAACCGTCCCAATCATCTTCATGGTGTGAATCTTCAATTGAAATGATAGGGTATTTATTAATCAATTTACCAAAGTAATTCACAAGTTCTTTAGTTGTAAATTCGTATTTATTTTTAGCATATTTTTCAAAACCAGCTCTTTTATCTAATAATGCCTTCTTAAATTTCTTAAATATATACTTCTTCGTCTCTGAATCATATAGTTCCGAACATGCAGCATCCAAGCAAATTGCAATCGAATTTACGCCTTCTGTTGCAGGATTAAAACCAGCATCCTTAATTGCTTTAACAAGAAAATCAAGTGCTTCCTCATGGGTATGTAAATTAGGTGCAAAACCACCCTCATCACCTACTTGTGTTCCGTGTCCTGCCTTCTTAAGTAATTTAGCTAATGTATGAAATACTTTATTTGCCATTTGCAGAGAGTGTTTAAATGATTTAGCCCCTACCGGCATAATCATGAATTCTTGAAAATCAATGGTATTTGAAGCGTGTTCACCACCGTTAATAACATTTAACATCGGCACCGGCAAAGTAAATGAACTTGCACTAATTTGTTTTAAAGAAGCCAGATATTCATATAATGGCTTTTTAGCTTCGATTGCAGCTGCTTTTGCGCATGCTAGAGATACAGCTAAAATTGCATTGGCACCAAATTTTGATTTTGTTGGAGTACCATCAGCATCAATCATAATATTATCAATCAACTCTTGATTTTTTACATCATGCCCAATTAATAAACTAGCTATTTCATTATTTATATGATCGCAAGCACTTTGAACACCCTTTCCACCAAATCAATTATCTTCATATTTTGTTCCTTTATCACGTAGTTCTAAAGCTTCCTTTGATCCAGTTGATGCGCCCGATGGCACTAGAGCTTCAGCGAAAGCTTTTTTAGTGGTTATCTCAACCTTAACTGTTGGATTCCCTCTACTATCTAAAACTTCATATGCATATATTTTCTTAATTTTAGACATTCCTATTCTCCTTAAAAATTCTTTAAAAATAAAATTAATTTTCGTCATCTAATAACGTTAATTTTTTTATATATAAATTATAAAATTATTTATTAATTTAGAAGCAACATTATTTATTTTAATAATGTTAATAGTGTAAAATTTTATATTATGGATTTAATAGAAAAAGAATTTAATGATTTCATTGATAAAATAACAGAAATAAGATATGACGACCCGCTCAAAGCAATTTATCTCTTAGATAACTCGAGAAATAAATTTGTTATTGATGCAATGCAAAAAGAAATTGATGCTTTCAGAAATACTATATTATTTCAGATTAAAAAAAACAATTTAAAAACAAAAACCAATTTAGATACTTTATCACTAATTAATTCATTAAAAAACAAAAAAATGGATTATATTTTTATGCTTAACTATAATGAATTAAAAAACCGAGATATAAATGAATATCTATCTGAATTTCAATTCTTTTTTAATGGAGATGGTTTTGACAACGGAGGATTTCAAACGCTAATATATGATTTATTGCAAACAAAGAATGTTGATTACAATTACAAAGTTAATAATATAATAATTAATCCTAAAATAGATGGTTCATTTTTAAAAAATGAGGCAATTGCTAAACTGGAAAAAGAAATATTAACAATTTACAGCAATGATGTAGCAAAAAGCAAAATCGCCAGACAAGTATTCAGTGCATATTTATTCAAAAATTGAATTAATATTTTAAAAAATAAAACTATTAGCGAATATGAAGAAATAATCAACGTTACTAAGGTTTTATTTGGCGAAAGTGATGAAAATTCACTATCAGATAATGAAAAATCATTATATTCATTATTTAAATAAATAATGTTATAATAATAACAATATTTTTTATTCAAGGAGAACAAAAAAATGTCAAGAAAATTCAATGAGGAAAATACCGAATTAATTATCGATTATACCATTAATGGCGAGGAGTGAACCAAGGCCTATGAAAAAGCCCAAAAATCATTAGCTAATGATGTTACAATTCCTGGATTTCGAAAAGGTAAAGCCCCTTTAAAAGAAGCTCTAAAAAGAGTTGATCCATTTAAAATTTTTAATAAAGTAATTCATGATAAATTTGATGATGTTTATAAAAATCATATAATTACTCAAATTAAAGACGAAGATAAAATTATTAATGATTATCACCCTAGTTTTGATGTTAGTGATTATTCTGACCAAGGTGCCACATATGTATTTAGATTCCCTCTATTTCCTAATGTAAATTTAGGTGAATATAAGAAACTTAATACTAAGTTAAACATTGCAAACATTGATAAAAAGATGATTGAAGGTACCAAAGAAACAATTCTAAAAAATTACGCTGTTTCCATTGAATCTAATGAACCAATAAAAATGGGTGATAGTGTAAATTTTGATTTTACTGGTTACATTAATGGGGAAAAATTTGAAGGCGGAGAAGCTGAAAAATTTGACATAGTAATAGGATCAAATCAATTCATTCCTGGCTTCGAAGAACAAATGGTCAATCTAAATCGTGGTGAATCAAAAGATATAAATCTTAAATTCCCTGAAACATATCATGCAAAAGAATTGGCTGGAAAAGATGTAGTCTTTAAAGTAAAAATTAATTCAGTTAAAACAAATAATTACCCAGAGGTAAATGATCAATTCTTAAAAGAAGCAAAAATAAATCCATTAGTAAACACTATCGAACAATTTAATGAATATGTTGAATTTGAAGCAACAAAAGCAGTTTTACAAGTAGCTTCGCAAACCTACACAGATGAAGCAATCAACGAAATCATCAAGAACTCTTCAATAACAATTTCTAACATAATTATTAATGAAGAAGCTGAAAAATATTATAAAAGTTTTATTCAACAACTAAAACAAAAAGGGATTAGCGAAAGAGATTATTTTGAATTCACAAAAACCAATAAAGAGGATGTTCTAAAAACATATCAAGATGAAGCCTTTAAAAATCTTTTTAAATCATTTGTTTTAGGAAAAATTGTAGATGAGGAAAATCTACAAATCACTGATGAAGAATATGAAAATAAGGTTAATGAAATAGCTAAATCATATAATTTAAAACCAGAACAAATAAAAACCTTCGTTTCAAAGAAATCATTGGAACAAAATGAACTACCACATAAAATTTTTACTTTACTAGTTCAATTTAGCGATTCTGAAAATTATGAAAAATATAGAAAATTAGAAGAAAATATAAAACAATATGAAAAGAATGTTGAACAAGCTATTGTTAAAATGGTACAATCAAAACCTAAGGACAATGATAAAGAATCAACAACTAAGGCTGACAAGGCTGAAAAATAGATAAACGCAAAAATAAAAATGCAAGATTAAATTCTTGCATTTTATAATTTCTTTTAATTATTCAGCAATGAGTGTATGCTTTGTGTATCAAGCAACAACCCTTTGTGGCAAGATAAAGAAAGTATAAAAACCAAATGTTACAATACTTAATAGTCATCATTTAATAAATGAATCAAATAATTTGTCCACCTCTTCCATCAGATTTCAATCTTCTAGCGCTTATAATGGTGTGGTTTGCAATAAATTTTTGTCTTGCACAATAAACTCATGGTATAGCAATTCCTAATGTAAAAACAAGTGATAAAATAATTCCTCAACGGAATAAAAAAAACTGTAAAAAATCAATTTTTTAATGCTGAAACCTCATATATTGAAGAAGGCTCATTTTTGTTTGTTTTTTTCCTTTATTTAATTACAATTAAATAATACTTTTTTTAATTGTACCTATATAAGGCAGCTGTCTCATTTTTTCTTCTCAATCAAAACCAAAGCCAACAACAAAGTCTTCTTTTTGAATAATAAAACCATAATTATCAGGCTCAAATTCCACAATTCTACCACTAGGTTTATTTAATAAAGTAAGGACCTTAAGACTCTTAGGATTTCTAGATTTCAAAATTGACACAACCTTAGTCATAGTTTTTGCTGTATCGACAATATCTTCAACTATTAACACATCACGACCCTCGATATTATTAACAAGATCAAGAATTATCTTAACATTTCCTGATGGTTTGTCTTTCCCATCATATGAACTAGTTATCATAAAATCCGTAATAAAATCTATGTTAATTGTTTTTATCAATTGAGCGTAAAACGGTAAGCATCCTTTTAATAAACCGACAAGAATTAAGTTATTTGAATTTTTATATGTTTCATTAACTCAATTGCTTAGTTCAATTATTTTTGATTCCAATTGTTCTTGGTTGAAAAGAACTTTTTCTATTCGTGGATCAATTGTCTTAACTGCCATTGTTTTTCCTCTTCATCAATAATTTTTACTACTTGCTTATATACCTCATCCTCAGATAAATTGTTTGTATCGATAATTTTGTAATTAAGTTGAAAATCATCAGCAAGTTCTTTAAAAATTTTATAATAATTTTCATGCAAGTTCTTGAAATAATCGTAATTAAGATCTCAATTATCTATTTCAATAGCTCTCCCTCGCTCAAAAATTCTTTTCTTAAAAGTATCAAAACTTATATCAAGAAATATTACTAAGTCCGGTAATTCGCTTTTTGTAATTAACTTAGAAAATAAGGCTTTGAAGCCATCAAAATATTTAGGTTCCTTTTTGCTAAGAATTAACTTAGCAAAAATATAATGTTCAATAGAAAATCTATCCAAAAACAAATGCCGATCTATATCGGGTTTATCTTGCAATTTATTATAAATTTCCATAAATTTTGCTGAATGGTTTTCAATAATAAAACTTTGAAAACTAATAGTTAAATTTTGTTTCTTCTCATATAATCACTTTAAAAAAGTATTGAATACCTCATCATTTTCTTCAAATTCATTCAGTAGTAAAGAATTTTTATAATGATTAGCTAATTTGGAAGAAAGCGAACTTTTTCCCGCAGCAATCATTCCACTTATTCCTATTATCATAAAGACCCCCTAAATAAGAAAACTAAAAATATTTAAATTATTTTACTAAATGTTGTAATCAAAAAATAGTAAAAAAATAAAAAATAGCAATTTGTGTAATATGCTATTTTTTTATAAAAAAACAGTTAATAATTATATTAAAAAACATATAAAGTTAATTATAAATCTATCAATATTTTTGATAAAAAATTTGAATCGTTTTGCATATCATATGCCTTAACCAAATTAAGCATTAAGGCAATGATAGTCATGGGTCCAACACCGCCAGGTACTGGAGTTAAATATGATATTTTGTTATTTATCTTAGAAATATCAATATCACCGACAATTAAACCATTTATTCGATGTATTCCTACATCAATAAGGACAACATTATCCTTTAATTTTATTCCGTCCAGGCAGCCACGGCAGCCAGTTGCTACAACAACTAAATCATTCAATAATAAATCGTCCTTCGGAGTATTAATATCATATCTTCTTACATGAGACCCATTTTGCTCAAAATAATCAGCAAGCGGCTTTCCAACTATCTTGCTTTGACCGACAACGGCAATATTCATATTATTAAAATTAATTTGGTATTTTTTTAATAATATAACAACACCAAGAGCTGTAGCAGGGAGAAATGAATTAAAATTAGTTAGAAAATTTGCTTCTTGATTCCATTGTGTCAAACCATCAATGTCCTTAGTTATATTAATGCAATTAAGTAAATCTTGTAGATTTTTGACTTTATCCGTTTGCAAAGGAAGCTGAACTAAAAAACCGGTTGTTTCTTTGTTCAGAATATCAATACTATGCTTTATTTCTTCTTCTGATACGTTTCTATTTAATTTTATTAATTTTGTTTTAAACCCAAGGAAATGAGCAATATTTAATTTATGCTTTATATATATATTAGATTCCTCAAGATCACCAACCTGTAATACACCTAAAATTGGCATTTTATCTTCTGCCATGTTTTCAAATTGCTTTTTTATTTTAGTTTGTATTTCTTCCTTAGTTTTTTTACCATCTAAAATATTGTACATTTTTATACTTTTCTAAATGCACCAGTCTTACTTTGCACATTAATTGACGTTGTATCCTTCAATGATTTTGCATAATCCATAGCTTCTTTTTGCGTTTTAAAAACTCTCAAAGCTCTTTGACCTTTTGGGTTTTTTACTGCCCATCCATCAGGATGATTTACGACTAATCTCACTGCCATTATTTTTCCCCTTTTATTTTAAGATTTACAATAAAAATACTTTATATATTATAAAATCATACATTATTTTTTAATTAAAAATAAGCTATTTTATTTAAAAAAAATAAAAAAACTTTTTTTGTTATTAATATATTTTTTTATCAAAAAACCGGATTAAATTATTTTCTAAACTTTACATCAAAAAATAACAATAAAATAGGTTTTTACGATAATTGTAAAATTTAACTTAACAATTCGGCAAGATTACAATTGTTATTTTGAAATAAAGCCACCACAAATTAATAATTTCATAAATTTATTTATTTGCTAAATACCTTAATATTTTAAAATTTGCTATTTCCCAAAATTTTAAAAGGCCATTTCTTTCGATATCTTTTGAGTTTTTTGTAAATTGAAAAAAATAAATTTTAAGCAGTTTTTTCTAATAATGGCGACTCTTTAACTTTCTGCATCTATCATTTTACTTGACGTTGGTATATCGGTGATTCCTCTTATTTAGTTATTAATATTGCTATTTGTCTAATAAAAATTTTTACTATAATTTTTATCTAATTATTTTTATAATTGATTCTTAACATAAACAAAAACATGATGCCAAGGCATCATGCTAGTGTATTTACATTTGGTGGAGATGCGGGGAATTGAACCCCGGTCCATACATTGTAATATTTCAATATCTACAGTTTATTCTATTTTTATGCTAAACCAGTTTTAATTAAAATAGAAAAAAAATTAAAAGGGTGTCAGTTTATTTGAGTCATTCAGCCCTTAACTGAAACAGTACTGAATCAAGCCCAAGACAACAAAATTCTTAAATGCGGGCCACATTATAAGATTTTGACCAGATTTTAATTAAGCAAATACTGGATTTAATTGACGATTCATAACGTTTGTCATGAAGTAGTCTTTTTCTTTTTTGTTTTCTAAGTTTGCATTTAAAAAAGCCTAGAAGTATTATGGTTTACAAGACCACTGCAATTGAAATACGTAAATATTTGTCGAAGCCATTACATCCCCGTTAATATATTTTTCTAAGGTTTCTTTTTAGCTCTTCTTGTTTAATTTTTTCACGTTTATCGTATTTTTTTAATCTTTTAGCCAAAGCAATTTCAACTTTTATATAATTGTTCACTCAATAAATCGAAAGGGGAACCATTATTAAGCCTAATCTATCAATTAAATTACTTATTCTCAAAATTTCTTTTTTATGCATCAATAATTTTCTTGATCTATCCAATTCGCCCTTAACTAGCATATATTGAGAAATATACAAATTATTAATCCAAACTTCATTTTTGTTGCTAATAGAGCAAAAAGCATTATCCATTTTTGCATTTTGTGCCCTCAAACTTTTTACCTCTCAACCAAGTAATGAAATTCCTGCTTCATAAGTACTATGAATCTCATAATCAAATTTAGCAAATTTATTTTTTATAATTAACTTTGGCATAAATAATATTATAAGATCAAAAAAAGAAATATTAACACAAAGACGCATTAATATTTCCCTTTTCTCTTTCAATCCCAATAATTTTTATTTTATAATTATGGCCAACCTTGAATAAAAGGCGGTCGCCTTTAGCTTCATAATTGGAAATTTTTATAACATTATCATTCAAATCTTCAAATCTTATTAAAACACTTGTTTGATATTCGTTAATATTAAAAAATACTCCAAATTTTTCAATAGAAACGGCCGTAGAAACAAATGTCTTATTGATTAGTGATTCAAAATATTCAGCTTTTCTAATATCAACAATTTCTCTTTCAACAGTCATTGCCGTTCTTTCACTTTCAGAATTCATAAGCGCAATTTGTTCAATTTTACTAGATTCCTCCGAAAACTGTTCATCGCTAATTTTTTTACGAGCAAACAAATATTTCTTAATTAAACGATGCAATAATAGATCAGGATATCTTCTTATTGGTGAGGTAAAATGTGAATAATATTTAGAAGCAAGACCAAAATGACCGATATTTTTAGATGAATATACTGCTTTTTGCATTGTTCTAAGAAAAGCATTTTTTATATAATCATCCAATCCTTTTTCTTTTAGTTTATTTACCATTTTTGAAAAACTTAATGGGTTTCCATCAAAAGGTACCAATATATTATTTAAATGTGCAAATTTAATAAGTTCTTGAAGCTCAAAAAGCTTATCATCAGATGGTTTATCATGAACACGATATATTGAAGGAATATGGTTTTCAAACATCATTTCTGCTATTGTTTCATTTGCTCTAACCATAAAATCTTCAATCATATTTTCACTTTCGCCATCCTCTCTTATTTTGATGTCTACTACTTTATTATTTTCTATAATTAACTTTGGTTCCTTAATTTCAAAATTAACATAACCTTCTTTGATCTTATATTGTCGAATAATTTTTGATATTCTTTGCGAATCATCCATTAATTTTTTTAATTCTAACGATACATTTATCTTTTTATTAAAATAATCATTCACTTCATTATAAGTTAGGCGATAATTAGAATTAATTACACTTTCATAAATATCTTTTTTAACATTATTACCTTCTTTATCTATTTCTAACTCAAGTGTAATAGTACATCTATCGACATTAGGGTTTAATGAACAAATTCCATTAGATAATTCATAAGGTAACATAGGTATAACCTCACCTGGCAAATAAATTGATGTACCCCGAAGCAATGCCTCACTATCAATTTTGCTTCCTTCTTTTACATAATAAGAAACGTCCGCAATATGAATATAAAGTTTTGTATTACCATTAGGTAACACAAAACATGATATTGCATCATCAAAATCCTTTGTATCTAGACCATCAATAGTAACAGTTAATAAACTGCGTAAATCTTTTCGTTGTTTAATTTCATGATCACTAACAGATGTAGGCATATTGGAAGCTTCTAGAAGAACACTATCATTGAATTTCTGGCTAACTTCATTTTCTGCGAGAATTTTAGCAAATGGAAATTCAAAAGAATTAATATTTGTAATAATTCTATTAAACTTAATAGCAATATTTTTTTCATTTGGTTCTAAAACAAAAACCTCAACAACATCATCTCTATTTATATTTTTAGGTATATTCATTAAATTAAAAATCTCAAACTTTCCTTTATCTCGATCATTTGATGCTTCGAAATAAATCTTCCCATTATGCGATCTTAAGAAATTTCCTATCAAAATATTTTTTTTATGTTTTAATAGTTTTGTAATTTTTGCCTTATATAACAATTCATTTTGATCGTTATAATAATAGAAAATTTTGGCCTCTATTAAATCACCATCAAGTAGATTTCTTGTTTCAAATGGAAATAAAATTGCAGATTTTTTCTTCGATTCATCATTAGCGTCAATAAAATCAATAAAACCTAATCTTTTATTAGTTATTGCAACAATATCTTCGACCATTGTAAGATAAAAAATAGGAATATAGGAACCATCCCTCTTGTATTCGATTTTTTCGTTTTCTTCCAATTTTTTAAGTATTAATGATAAATCAGTATTTAATGATGGATGTATGTTTAATTTCTTTACAATTTCCAAAAAACTTAAACCTTGTGGATGAGATTGAATGAATTTTAATATCTCAACTGAGTCTAATTTTTTAACATTTTTAAAAAATTTATTGTTCATTATATGTAAGTTTTAACCTTGCTGTCAAACAACGCGCAAAATAATTGCAAATATAAACATTAAAATACCTAAGGAAATCATCGACCATTTAAGAACTTTTTTAATTCCGCGTTCTTTTGAAATTTTAAATAGGTCAAGATCATTGCTACCAACAAGTGCACCGCTAAAACTATTAGAATCTGGGGCCATCATAAACGATATTCCTATAATACCTAAGGATATTATTAAAAGAATTACAACTAATGCTCATACCATAATATTATTTTCTCCTAACTTTTAATTTCTATCCCATACTCAGCAAGTTGATCTTTTGTTAATTCTGATGGCGCTGAAGTAAGCAAATCTACACCTTTTGCGTTTTTTGGAAAAGCAATAACATCCCTTATAGATAATGATTTAGTTAAAATCATTAAAACTCTTTCAATACCAAATGCAATGCCACAATGCGGTGGTAGGCCGTATTCAAATGATTTTAAGAAGAAGCCAAATCTTGATTGTTGTTCTTTTCTTGATATTTTTAAAATATCAAAAATCATTTTTTGAATATTGAGATCATGAATTCTAATCGATCCAGAACCTAGCTCAAAACCGTTTAAAACTAAATCATATGATTTAGCTCTAACCTTATTAAACTCATCATTTTTCAGATAATGAACAGTAGATTCATCAAATTGAGTAAACGGATGATGTGCAGGAGCATAAGAATTAGTTTCCTTATCAAATTCAAACATTGGCCAATTAACTATTCACAAAAAGTTTAATTTATTTGGATCTGCTAACTTATATAGCTCATTCAATAGCGTTCTTATTGCACCCAAGGCTTTTAAAACATTTTCTTCATCGTTACCGGCCGATATTAAAGCGATCGGGTTTGATAAATGAGTTGACTCTTTTTTTGTTGCAAGGTGTTTGCTAACTTCACATGATGGACAAGTTAAATCTAATGTTTCAAAAAACTCGCCACCATTCTTATAAAAAATTTCATTAATTATATCAATATGCTCATTAACATCCCGGTCAAATATTATACCCTTTACATATTTCATTCCGAATTTATCACTCAATTCCTCTGAATAATCTTGAATTAAATATGGATATCTTGTGTCGGGTTTATCGTTTCCATAATGTTTCATTGAGTATTCGAAATCCATTCGTGGAAATTTTGTTTCAATATTATAGCCTAATTTTCCCAGAACTTCTGCTCACATTTCCTCACATAATGCAAAGATTTCTTCCTCCGACCCAAAAGACATTTCAATATCTAATTGAGTAAATTCTGGTTGTCGATCCTTTCTTAAATCCTCGTCTCTAAAAACTCTTGCTAGTTGAAAATATTTTTCAACACCTCCAGCCATCAATAATTGTTTAAATAATTGAGGTGATTGAGGTAGTGCAAAAAACCTTCCTTTTTTTCTTGTTGGCACCAGGTAATCTCTTGCGCCTTCTGGAGTTGATTTAGCTAAAATAGGTGTTTCAACCTCAATAAAACCTTTCTTATCGAAAAAATTTCTAATATAAAGCGATAATTTATGTCTAATTTTAAGATTGTTCAATACTTTTTTATTTCGAATATCCAAAAATCTATATTCTAGACGTAAATCCTCATTTGCAGAATTATTCTTATCATCTTCAATATCAAAAGGGATTTGTTTAGATGAATTAAGAATTTGATATTCATTAACTAAAACTTCAATTTCACCTGTTTTTAAGTTTGCATTAGCATCAAGGCGCTTCTTAACGATACCATTAACCTTAATGCAACTTTCCTTGGTTAAAAGTGGGTCAGAAATATTAACAAACACCAATTGAATGATACCGCTAGAATCTCTCAAATCAACAAACATTTGATTCTTAAATTTTCTCTTAGTTGCCACTCAACCAAACAGTTCCACACTATTACCTATATTATTTATATCTAAATCTGCACAATATATTTTCTTCATTTTATATTACATCCTTTATTATCTCTTGAAATTGTTTGATGTCATGGTATTTATGAATAATTTCAATATCTTTAATTTTTATTTTTATTTCTTGATGTTTCGAATTTAATTCCTTAAATATGAGCATTCTAGGTTTTAATTGATAATTTAATTTAAAAAGTTGTTTAATTGAGCATTTTTCATTAATAAATTCAATGTTGTACTCTTTTCTTAAATCATAAGCGATTTTTAATATTTCATCTTTTTCGTGATCATTTATATAACCTATAAGAATATCTAAATCTTCTTTTATCTCTTCGTATTTGTCAATGTTATAAGCAATTATGTTAGATATTCTATCAACGCCGAAAGCGAACCCGATCGATCCGATCATAGGGCCGCCGAAAGATTCAACCATTCCATCATATCTGCCACCAGCAAGAATTGTTGATTTCGAACCAAGAGCCTTCGAATCTGAAACAAATTCAAAGACAATATCTGTATAATAGTCCAATCCTCGCACTAAATATGGATTAACCTTATATCTAATATTAAATTTATCTAGCAAAATTAACAACTCATTAAATTCCTGCTTTTCATTATAACTTAAGAAATCAAGTAATTTAGGAGCATTCATTACAAATTCTTTTTTATTTTCCTCTTTATCATCAAGAATTCTAAGGGGATTTTTTTCTAATCTAATTTTTGAAATTTCACTTAGTTGATCTCTGTATTTTAAAAAGTAATCCTTTAAGTATGCAATATATTTATTTCTGCTTTCAATGCTACCAAGATTATTAATTTCTAAAATAGAATCATTTATTTTTAAATCATTTAAGAAATCATTAGCAAATTTAATTGCCTCAAAATTAGAGAGAACTGATTTTTTTTCGATTAATTCAATTCCACCTTGAATAAATTGTCTATATCTACCCTTCTGTGGTCGCTCATATCTAAACATAGGACCAAAGTAAAATAATTTTGCCTTTGTAAAATTATTTATCTTATTTTCGATATATGCTCTAATAACTGATGCTGTGCCTTCAGGCCTTAAGCTAATAGTTCTATTGCCGTTATCGCGAAAAACATACATTTCTTTTGTTACAATATCACTAGTTTCACCAGCTGCTCTTATAAAAAGATTATAGTCTTCAATGATTGGTGTTTCAATAAATTGGAAATTATATTTTTTGCTTATTCCCTCAAAAGTCTTACGAATAAAATTTAGTATTTTAGCCTCTTTATTATAAATATCCTGTGTGCCTTTTAATCTTTTGAACATATATTCCTCACTAAATTACATCGAAAAATCATTAATACCAATAAAGGTTTGCTCTTGGATTTTTTCTGTTTTTCAAAAATCATTTTCAATTCTTTTGTGTTTATTTTTATATCTTAAATTAATTAAATGTTCTAATAGTCTTGGAATAATAAACATGTTTAAATATCAAGTAAATAACAATGCTAATTGAAGTGAAAATATTGCATTAAACGATACACTCACAAGCAAGAATGGAGCTGATGATAATAATACAAATCCCAAAATAACATTAAATGTTTGAATAGTAAAGGTATCACTTATTAATATTTTGATAATATTATGAACCTGGGTTGGATTATAAATAAAGTTCTTGGTATTAGTATCTTTTAAAATTTCATCTTTTATGATTGATGAATTGATTACCGAATCAACAATATTGATAAACGAAACAAATAATAAACCGTCAAACACAAAATTATCAATTTTAGTTCTAAAGATAATGAATATCCCTAACACTAAACCAATCAAAAGAATTTGTTTTACTATAAAAATAACTGCTGATTGCATTGAATATCTAACTGTGATATATATGAATATGCAAATATTGGTTAATAGCATTAATAGAGAGATTCAGGCAGTTGAATACCCGATGCTGTTATTTCCTAAAGCATTAGAGCTAGTTACTAAAGTAACATCTGCATAATTCTTTGAATTAAATAACTTTAGCAATTCGTTGTTTATTAAATTGCTCATATCCATATTAGAATAAATTAATAGCGAATTTAATCCGTTTTCACTTGCTTTTACTTTCTCGATTAAAACACCTTCATTATGAGAAATAATAAAATTTTGCAATTCATTTAATATAGTAGTTTGTCCACTAATATCAACGCCATTTTTGAAATTTAAACCAACACTATAAATAAACTTAAATTTTAAATTAGAATCGACATTAAAACCTAATAATGCTGACTTTTGTATTCCAGAAAAGGAACCAAATATTAATATTGACACCATAAGAATAGCGATAATAGGAATAATAAGTAGTCTTACTTTAAAGAAATTATTAATCTTTAAAGTAAATTTATGTATTTTTTTATTTGCACTTAAAAGCAAATACTTCTTATTATCAAACGATTCGGTTTGAATTATAAGTCTAAACAATATGGTATTTAAACCAATAACAATAAAAGAAATTAACAAAGCGCCAATGCCCATTAACGCACCAATAGTTGAAGAATGATTAATATTTAAATAGAAAGCCAAAATGGCCCCAATGCCTATAACAGCTACTACATCAAGTCCAGATATCAATGACCTTTTTGTCGCCTTATTTATAGCTTTGTTAGTATTCGAACCTTCCTTAATTTCCTTTGCAAAGATGTGCAATTTTCTAATTAATAAACTAAATGCAATAAATAGTAACATAATTGCTGTTAGTCCAATTATTGAATTTATAACTACACCAAAAGCAGTTATGATTGATAAAAATACAAATATCAAGAATGCCAACGTAACACTAGCAGTTACACCAAGTAGTCTGTACTTTATTAATAAAAATAGTGACATAACGGCTCACATAACAACTATAGCAATGATATATGAATCAAATTGTCTATATGATTTAGTAATAAAATAAGAAGTTTGTTTTTCTAATTTAAATGGTGTATATGAGAAATTAATTAAAGAAGTTAATTGTTTATTTGAATAACCATTAGAAATATTATTAATTAAGTAAAATATTGAATCACGTTTTTTTGATGAAATCAATGAAATAGGAGATATTGCAGAAATTAAATATCTTTGGGCATTAATTGAATATTTTAAGCTTGGTTTTAACGTCTTTAATACTTTTCCGTCCTTATCGCGTGTAACATCATCACCTGCTTTATTATTGGCATATGCATAATTAACAGGATTATTTTTTGCTCTATCTCAATTTTCTCTATCATTTTGAATGGCATTTTGAATGAATTCATCCAAATTTAACCAAAAGTATACTTTTGAGCTAGGGTCATCTTGACCTTGTCCTTGTTGTTGAAAACCTCTTATAAAATAATCATATGCAAGGTGTGTAAATTGATCTCATGCATAACTATTCAATTTAATTTGAATTCTATCTGCATAACCCTCAGGTATTTTATCACTTGCGGGATTTGGATCTAAATCCATGTTAAAATTTTGAGACCCTTCATCAATGAGCTCTTTCAACCCATGGAATGAACTTTCATTACCTTGATATCTACCTTTATAAAATAATGGATTACCATTATGATCGGTAATTGTTAAATTAGGTTTTTTAATTAATGAGTCTAAAAGCTGTTTTTGGGATTTATCATCAGTTGCTGACAAATCTTTTACTTCAATAAGATTATTAGACAATAAATTAACATCATAGTTAGAAGTTAATTTATCACCTTTTTCTTGAAGGTACTGCTTTACAATATCTGCAATTTTATTTGGTTGTAATTCGTTTTTAGAACTTGTTTGGTTGCTATTTTTTTGAATTTTTAAAACTGTTTTAGTTCCGATAATTTCATTATTAGTACGATTAAATTTATTCAATGTTGGTGTTAAATAAAAAATAGAACCAAAAATAAATGCTAACAACATCCCAATAAATATAAAAATACTAAAAACTCATTTTATTGCAGGGCTAATTTTATTTTTTTTATTCATAGGTACAATTATATAATAATTGTTATATTTTGAATATATTTTAATAGTTATAAAGTTTTAAATATAAAAAACATAAAAACTTATTAGTTATTTATTAATTGATTTTAGATATTCAATTCCGTCGCTGGTTATTCTTCGACCCCTAACAGTTTTTTCAACGAACTTTTTTACTAAAATAATAGGTTCTAAATCATTAATTATTGTTACCTTATCATCTTTTAAAATTGAACTTATAGTATCTAAAGAAGCACTTTTATTTTTAAATACATTTTTTAAAATACTCAAATATTCAACCTGAAAAATATTTAATCCCCCGGGATATATATCTAGATACTCAAATGATTCCTTTACCAAACTTGCTTCTATTTGATTTAAGTTTCGAAATAATGCAAAGTCATAAACTCTTTTTAATAAGTTGTTAGCAATCCTTGGAGTAGATCGACAGTTTCTTGCTATCTCCTCAATTGCATCTGGTGCGATTATAATGTTATTTCTATTGGCTGAATTACTGATTATCTCTTTAATTTCTTCGTTACTATAAGGCAATAATTTTCCGATATATCCAAATCTATCTTTTAGTGGATTTGATACTAAATTAAATTTTGTAGTAGCCCCTATTAATGAGAACTTATTTAAATTTAATCTCATTATTTTCATATCACCTTCAACACCAACAGGCAAATCAATAACATAATCTTCAATGGCAGAGTATAATAATTCCTCAATATTCTTATTTATACCATGAATTTCATCAATAAACAGAATATCATTTTCACGCAACGAAGAAAACAAAGTTAATATATCACTTTTCTTTTGAATCAGGGGCCCTTGCACATAAATGATGTTACTTTGAGTCTCATTAGCAATTATTTGAGCTAAGGTAGTTTTCCCTAATCCTGGTGGCCCGTAAAATAATAAATGGTCAATAGGCCTTTTTTGTTTTAGTGCTGAGTTTATCATCACTTTTAAAGTAGATGTAATCTTATTTTGCCCAATAAAATTATCAAAACTTTTTATTCTAAATTCTTGCTTCATTTTGTTTTTGACTAATTATTTTAATTGCATTTTCAACAGATTCTTCAATATTGCTCGTTAATTCCATATTATCAAGAGCAAGTCTGATCTGATTATTTTTGAATCCTAACATTTTCATTGTTTCTTCAAATTCTTTTAAAACTGTGTTGTTTTTTGAAACTTTATTGAATTTTTGCATTTCTTCATCACTCATCTTTGAAATAAATTTAATATATTTATCCTTTAAGGTCAATAAAATTGCATTAGCAATCTTTGGCGATACATAAGGTACCTTTATTAACTCTTCTTTATTAGAGTTTGCAATATAATTAATAATATTTTCTCAACCTGAATTTAATATTGAAATAGCAGTTTTAGGGCCTAATCCTTGCAATGAAATTAAATCCTCAAAAACTACCATTTCTTTAAAATTGTCAAATCCATATGTCACCCTAGAATATTCATTGTTTATTTCAGATATAAATATTTTTCTCACCTCCCCTGCTTTAAATCTACTCATTTGTGGCGCATAAATAAGTTCACCTCTACCATTGTGGTCTAAAATAAAATAATTTGTATTTGTGTGTACAATTTTTCCGTATAAATAAATTGTCATTTTTTTCTTCCTCCTGGATTCAAATATAAGTGCGAAATTTTAAAAATCATCGACTTTAAGAAAAAATAGGGAAATTTTTTAGAAAAAATAAAAATTGATAAAATTTTATTTATGAAAAATGTAATAGTAAATATAGAAATTCCTAAAAATTCAAATATTAAATATGAGTATGATCGAAAAACCAAAAAAATAAAAGTTGATAGAATTTTGCGTGAAGGTTTTAGATATCCAGCAAACTATGGTTACCTTTCAGAAGCACTTGATTGAGATGGCGATGAACTAGATGTCTTAGTTTATTCACCTGAAATTTTTATGCCAGGTGTCTCAGTTGAAGCCAGAATTATTGGAGCAATGAAAATGATTGATTCAGGTGAAACTGATACTAAATTAATCGCTGTTCATGCTGATGATTATCGTCTTGATCACATTAAATCATTAGATGACTTGGATAAAATGTGACTACATTCAGTAGAAATATTCTTTAAAAACTATAAATTCTTCAAAGGCCCAAATATTACCAGCATAACTGGATTTGAAGATGCAAAATGAGCGCAAAATGAATATAATGAATGTGTCGAATTAATGCAAAAATACGGCTCTCTTACTAAAGAGGAATTCATTAAAAAAATGAAAGAATTACACCCAGATAAATATCTATAAAATGTAGCATTGCTAAAAATGCTACATTTTTTTTGAAACTTTAAAATTTTTTTATATTTATAAATATAAAATGTTTTTTCAGTTTCATAGATTCCTATAATTCCTAAAAAAAATATTAAAATA
This sequence comes from Mycoplasma sp. 1890, assembly GCF_053851615.1. NCBI lineage: Bacteria > Bacillati > Mycoplasmatota > Mollicutes > Mycoplasmatales > Mycoplasmataceae > Mycoplasma > Mycoplasma sp. 1890. The sequence continues at coordinate 27,458 of NZ_JBSQAZ010000004.1, read as the reverse complement.
ATGGTGAAAGGTAAAAAATGAGACAAAGATTTAAAAATATCCTTATTATAAGACCAATATTATTAAAACTATTAAAGGATTTTGTGGGTTTAAAAAATGAAAATGGCAGTTTTAGATTAGAATTAGACATTACTAGACTTGAACTGGAATTATCCAAAAAAATTGCAAATTTTGAAGAACTTAGATTGCAAAGATTAGAAATTACGAGCGGATCAAAACAATTAGTTATAAAACTAATTAAAAGTCTAAGTCAATTGGACCGTTCAATATTACTAACAATTTTATTCAAAGACGATCTAAGCAACATAACTTGAAAAACCTTCAATATATCAAAATCCACATTCTATCGAAGATTAAAATTTATCGAAAGTTTATTATATTGATGTTTATTCGATTAATAAAATAGTCAAATAAAGCTTATTTGCAAAGATAGCAAATATGGCTTTTATTTATTTTGGCAAAAAATGAGAACAAAATATTTTTTTATGTAATAAAAGGTTTCAAAAGTTTCATTTATTAGCATAAAGTAAAAAATAATGGTGTACTTATTATAGCCCATGAGAGAGGCATAGAGAGGATTTAATGCTACCAATTTATAATTATTCAAACATTGAACGCCAAAAAGAAGTTGTTGAATATAAAGAGAAAATTAGTGCAACTGTCGGAACATACAATGTCGAAGATAGATGAAATTTAGACATCGGACTTACAAAAGATCAAAAATGTGAAATATTAATTTTAAGAAACCTAAAAGAGAATACATGAATTATTGAATTCACGATTCCTAAATCAGCATATGAGAATTCAAGAATTAAAATTTTGCAATTAAATAATAAGGATCTTGAAGTGCAAGATCTAGAGAAATTAGAAAATGAACGGATAAAATTTCGCATTTCAAAATATGTAGACAAAAGCGAAATAAAATTCGAAGATTTAAAGGAACTAAAGGTTAGTTTTTATAACAGGTGAAGAGCTAATTTTTATAACAAACTTTCTTTTGTTATTAATTTCAAAATAGAAAATAATGTTGTTGATTTTAATAATATTAATGTTAAAGAAAAAGATTTGAAGTTTGAGCTAATTGAATCTATAAAAATTACCTTCGATGGCGAGACTGGGGAATATACAAACATTTTCGAAAATAATGTTGCTTATGCTAATAATCTAATTTACAATATGAAGTTTTTTAACCTAAAACAAAATAATTTTTTAGAAAAAGCAATGCAACAAACGATTGAATTAAAGAGTCCAGATCAATATTACATTCCTAAAAGGCAATATCAGTTAGAATTTTTAAATAGTATCTCTATTGAAGAAGGCAATAGATTTATTACTGCTGAATTAATACCAAGAAAAACCGAAATAAACAAGTTCAAGCACACAATAGATTACTATATAAATAATAAAAATAGTTGAAATAATAAAAAGAAAGAATTTATCAGTTCCAAAACAGACGGACTTATAGGCTATCATATTTCGCCCACATTTAAAGGTAATGTTAAATTAGAATTTCAACTAAATCAAAACATCATAAATAATATTAGCAAAATTAAATATTATGACCATTTTGACAAAAAACTTTTTGATTCCAACGAGGGATTAATCAAACTTTTTTGTCAAGTTGTAAAGACAACTGATGAATATCAAAATTTATATTATTCAAATTGAAAAAAACACATAAAAACTTCATAAATTTTTTAAAATTTAGGTTCGAATTAATAAAGGCCTAAATTTTAATTTAACATTATGCCTATATATTAACTAAATTTAAAAAAAATTTATATATAACATTCATTAATTAAAAATTAATAATTTCAATGTAGTTATAAAAAAATAAATTTTATTTAAACTTTGGGCCTCTTGGAATTAACCTTCTTTTATGGCTTGTTTTTTTATGAAAATACTCAATTTTAGTTGAAATATCACTACTTATTAAAGTGTTATCCATAATATATTTTTCGAAATCATCATATGAAAAGCCAAGTTCATCTTCATCATATTGATCATTAAGCAAATTAGCAGAAGGCCTCTTATCCAAAATTTCTGTTGGTGTATTTAATAGTTTAGCCATTTCATAAATATCAGATTTAAATATATTTGCAAATGGTAATAAATCGCAACCACCATCACCTCATTTGGTAAAATATCCTAAATAATATTCATCAAAATTGTCTGTACCTAATACCAATGAGTTATTTTGTTGCGCCTTTGTATACAAAACATTCATAAAATATCGTGATTTAGTGTTGGCTTTTATTCAATCCTCCTTTAAATTAAACTTATCAGAAAAATCGTTAAATTCCTTTGTTAAATCAATTGTTTCAATCTTATTTTCAACAACTAAATTTAACTTCTTGATGTGCATTTCATTAATATCATCTGCCCTTGTTTTTAAATAATAAAAATGAGCATCTTTTTTAAAAGCTTGATAACTAATAATTGCCAAGGTTGAACTATCAATGCCGCCAGAAATTCCAAGGACAACCCCACTAGCATTAGCTTTTTTCACCTTATTTCTTATCCAATTTTGAATTTTTTTAATCATTATCAAGTATTTATTGTTTAAGTTTTTTTTATCATTATAATTATTTAATTCATTTTTTTTCATAGTAATTATTCTATTATTAATTTAGATTTTATAAATGTTTTTAAATTAATATTAATTTATTAATTTATAATTTAGATATTTTTATTATAACAATATAAAGCAAATATAATTAATAAACAATATTTTAAGGAGTTAAATTATGATAAATGTTAATGACCTAAAACCGGGTGTAACCTTTAAATTAGACGGTAATATTTATGTTGTTTTAGAAGCACAACATTCAAAACAAGGAAGAGGCCAAGCCAATGTTAAAGCAAAGGCAAAAGATCTAAGAACCGGATCGATAACTGTAAAATCTTTTACTGGTGGTGAAAAAGTAGAAAAAGCAATGATTGATAAGGTCTCAATGGACTATCTATACAATGCAGGAGATAACATTGTGCTAATGGACCAAGAAACATTCGAACAAATAGAAATACCTGTATCAACAATAAAATGAGAAGTCAATTTTTTAAAAGAAGGTATGAAGGTTATTGTTAGAAAATATGAATCAGAAGTTTTGGATATTGAATTACCAGCTAATGTTGGATTAGTAGTAACAGAAGCACCAGATGCAGTTAAAGGAAACACAGCTCAAGCCGCCCAAAAGAAAGTTACTTTGGAAACCGGTTATGTAGTCGAAACTCCTCTATTCATCAAAGAAGGAGAAACAATTTTGGTTTCAACTGAAACTGGTAAATATGTAGGAAGAGCATAATGAGCAATTTTATCTCAGTCAACACAAGAATGAATTTTGACTTCAAGGTTGAAGAACATGTTATTTATCAAGCAATAAATCAATTTTTTGAGTCTCAAGACTCAATAATTCTTACAAAAAAACCTATTATTAATATAAAAAATAGCACAAATAATATTGAGATTTTTATTTCTTACAAGTTAAAAAAAGAAGCTATATTATCATTCGAAACTAAGAACACAATATTCATGCTTGAACAAAGAATTTATTCATTAATCAATGTTAGACCAAACAATATTAACATTGTTTTTGAAGGAATTGAAAATGTTTAAAAATAGAAGAATTAATAATTTAGCTATTGATAATATCAAAATTAATTCATTAGCCCAGATAGCAAATACTAAAAATCCAAATGTAGCAATTAATATTAGCGCTGCAAAGATTTTTCATGCGCTCTTTGCTTTTCATTATAAATTTGATATAAATAATCCCCAGTGAATATCTAGAGATAGATTCATTGTTTCGTGCCCGGATGTAAATACCACCTATTACACAATTTTATATTTAATGAATCTTATTACGAAGGAAGAAATTGAAAGCATTAATAAACCAAGTTGCAAATATCATAACTATTTAAAACGCAATAACAAACTTGGTATTGACTTTTCATCAGGCAAACATGGTTGTGGTATTGCAGAGGCTGTTGGTATTGCGGTTGCTGAGGCCTTTTTATCAAGTAATTTTTCTGAAATAAATCACTTTACATATGTTTTTGCTTCAAGCAAAGATCTAGAAACAAGCATTGCGACTGAAGCTCTACAATATGCAGGATCAATCAAACTAAATAAACTAATTGTGCTATATGATTCAAACACATTATTAAATAACTTTAATTCTAAAAAGAATAGTAATGATATTAGAAAAACATATGAATCATATGGATTTAATTATATTATTTTAAAGGATGCTAATTACAAATCTATTGCAAACGCAATATCGAAAGCTAAGAAAGCAAAAAAACCAACACTTATCGAAATCAAAAGTTCAATTGTTGAATTAGCAGTTAATAATTTTAACAACTACTACAATAATAAATATTATTTAACAGTAGATGAAATTGAGGAATTCAAAGAAACAACTAACTTCAAGCGTGGTGACTTTTTTGAGAAATATCAAGAAGTGGTTGATGAGTATAAGAAAGTTATTGATTATAATAACGATTTATTTAATAAATGAACTGCTTCAGATAAATTAATTGAATTCTTGGGAGAAGATCTAAAAGAAAATGTAAATGATAACTTTATATCAAATTCAGGCGATATCTACTCTAATATGGTTGTTATCTTAAATAATATATTTGATAAATACAAAAACGCTTTCCTACTTTCTTCTTCGCTAGATCCAATAACAAGAATTAAATCAACTAACGGAGTTTTTGATTTTAACAACAAAGATGGCCGTTCTTTACTATTAGGATTAAAAAACGAGGCAATGAGTTTAATTGCAAATGGTATATTTGGACACTCAAATTTTAAACCAATAATAATTGATTCCTTATCAAATACAGACAAGTTAATTCAAGGAATCAAAAAATCTGTTAGTGATAACCTAAAGGTATTATATATTCTAAAAAATGACTTAAATTCTGTTGAAAACTCTAATATTTATTACCAAAATGAGGAACAAATAGGTATTTTATTGCAAATTCCTAATATAAAAATTTTATATCCTGGCGATCTTAATGAATTGATGGGCTCTATTGAATATTACCTTAATAAATTTAATGGCCCCGTAATCATTATAGCCAATTTTCATAGCAATTGAAATTGTGAAAAAACTTCAAAATACAAATTTCTATCAGGGTCTTATCATGTACTAAAAAATGATTCAAAATATAGCCTTTTAGCCAAAGGCAACGATCTCCAGGTTGCATTCAAAATTGCTAATAAGCATAACTTGAATTTAATTTCAATATCAAATGATGAAAATATTGCAAAATTAAATTATGATAAAAAAACGGCCATAACATTCACAAAAGATATTTCTGAAGGTTGAATGAAATATGCTAAATATAACCTCAACATAAATAACTCAAACAACAAAATTAAATCAGATTTTAATTATATTGAAAAAAATATAAAATTAATCATTAATAACAAAAGCTAGGTTCTTATATATCTACCTAGCTTTTTTTAATTTTTTTAAACCATTCCAACTCAGAGGCCGTAATATGCCTATGTTCTCCAACTCTTAAACCATCATCTGTAATAACTCCATATCTTTTTCTGTGTAATTTTTTAACAAAATTATTAACTAATAAAAAAAGATTTTTCACATGATGATTTCTACCTTCTTTAAGAACTATAGAGTAGGTTAAATCTTTAATATGTTTTATTGTTTGTTTAGAAAAAACACCATTAAGTTTTACGAAATTAGAGTTTAAAAAATTTAAATCTTTTTCACTCATTGGCTTTTCCAATGTTGCAATGTATTCTCTTTCTATATTAGATGAAGGATGGGCCAAAATATTAGCAAAATTGCCATCGTTAGAAATAATTATTACTCCTGTTGTATTAAAATCAAGCCTTCCAATTGAATAGCAATATTTATCCATTCCCATTCACTCATAAATAGTTTTTCTACCCTGCGGATCTCTTAAAGTGCAAATGGTGTTTCGAGGTTTATTAAGTAATATATAAAATTTTTTATCACTTCTTTCGATGATCTCGCCATCTATTTTAATAACAGCCTCAGCATCAACTCTCTGACCAATTTTTGCAACTTGACCATCAACTAATACTCTTTTTTGCATAATCATTTTTTCGGCCTCGCGTCGCGAACAAAAACCAAAATCCGAAATCATTTTTTGCAATTTAACCTTGTTTTCCATAATTAACAAACCCTTCAAATAACACGTTAAAAAAAATATATTTATATTATAAATATTTTGCGTTCATAGTTTCTTTTTTATTTATCTTTTTGATTTATCTAATTTAATTAAAGCAGGAGGAAAAATGTTGGAAAACAAAATTAAAAATCTTAAAAGTATGAGTTTGCAAAGAAAACGAGCTTTTATAATTGATTTTTGCCTAAATCAAAAACTTAAAAGAATACAAAACAACATGAAAGATACTAAGAATGTAGGATTGTTAGATTTTTTCATAAGTTCGCTAAGTGAGGACTATAAAAAAATCTTCATTAATGATTTCATTACAGTAGATAGTGATTCGTCGTGATATCTTGAAAACTGATCTAAAAATGCTTATTATAAGAAATTAAATTATTTAGTAGACCTATTTATAGATTATGTTTATTGCTTTTAATGAAACCCCTAAACTTAATTCATTAGAAAATAAGCAAGAACAGTGAATGGAAGAATATATCATAAATGCAAAACAAAGAAAATATTTAGAAAACTGAAATAGTTTCAATGAATTAACCACAATTAAAATCAGACGCATTATAAGAAGCGATAAATTCATTATTACATTTGAGCATAAAAATCCATTAAAAGAAATAGAAGCCATAAGAGTTAATGGACTAATTAATAATAAAATAATAGAATTCAAGCCAAAATATGAATATAATAGTGGGCATTTTATACTAACTTATAATAGTGATAATGATTCTAAAAATAAATTGGAATTTAATGACATAGCAAATATCAATTTTGAAATTGAATATAAGGTGAGAAATTTATGATATCAAGCAAAAGCATTTACCTATTGAATTAAAAACAATCCAAGATCTAAAAATATAAATCTAAATAATACGAAGGCCATAAATGTATTAAGTGAGATTGAAATAAAATCACTACCAGACCGCATTAATAAGAACATAATTAACCATAAATTCAAAACAAAATATTTGAATTTATTCTTTAATACTAACAATTTAAAACAAGGAATTCATAACATCAAACTATTATCACTAAAAATTGCCAAAAGCGATCAAGAGACTAATGAAGAATACATTCTAGATAATAGTGATATTTATGATTTAACATTTTCATCTGCAAACATTTATGACTACGCAAAAAATAAGTATGATACTAAGCTTAGCTATCATAATTTTAATAATGCTGACTTAGTTATAGATACATATTCTTATTATGATAAATTTTCAGATACTGTTATGGTAAATAATCAAAACCTTAATGCAAAATTAGGGATTCTAATACCATTAAAATACAAGGGAACATATGGTTATGAAATTAACCTTGATATAGGCAAAAATTTAAAGTCCTTTAAAATGAGTTATTCACAAGAAATTGAAAAACCTTTTTTTGATATCAACAATGGATTAATAAGAATGAATACAAGATCAATTAAAGGTTGACTTACAGATGAAAAATGGCACAAAATTAAATATGATAATTTTGCGGACGTAATCAAAATGGCAAACTCTTTGCAATCAATAGAACAAATAGGAGGTAAATAATGAGTGAAAAAAGTAAAAAATTATTATTATGAACATCATTAACCATAGCGATTGGTGGTTGTGCTGGGTTGGCGACAGCATTTGTAGTATTACAACAAAAAAACAAAGAAAAAGAAAGTAGCCAAGTCGATACTATTCAAAAAGAAAAATTAAACGACAAAACTAATAAACTATCAATTAAAAAAAGCCAACAACAAAAAGATTTAAAAAATAAAGAGAATGAATTGGAACAAAATGACCATAAAGAAGATTCATACATAGAACCACAGGAAAAGAAAAATATTAATTGAAATGATGTTTTCCCTAATATAAAGAGCAGTGACTATTATGACAAATTAAACTATAGAAACGGGCAGGCTTGAATTGATGAAGACATGATAGTTTATATCATAAAAGACATCATAAATAGAATGCTTGTAACTGAAGGCGAAGTTGAATATGCTTACAAACAAATTGATGACCAAAATTTGTTAATAACTTTTAAATGGAGCAGTGAAAAAGAAAAAAGTGTTGTAACATACAAGATAAATACAAATAAGTTATAATAATATTTATGAATTTTAAAGAATTAGTATTTAACGAACTTAAAAAACATACAAAAAAAATTTTTAATAACGAAACATTAATTAAGGATCTTGATATCGATAGTTTAGATCTGGTTCTATTAGTTTCAGATATTGAAGTAAAACTAAAAATAGAAATAAAAGACGAAGAACTAATAAAATTAAAAACCATTGGTGATATTATTTACATAATAGAGCAAAAATATACAAAATAGAAAAAAAATGTATAATATTCTATGAGCGTTTCTTATACGGGTATAGTTCAATGGTAGAACAACGGGCTTCAACCCCGTGTGTTGTGAGTTCGAGTCTTGCTACCCGTGCCATATCATTAATAAATGTTTTAATAGAACAACTAAGGTTGTTCTATTTTTCTACAAAAAGCAAAATAAAAGCCAATTGAATTGGCTTTTGGCAATTAAACATATGGTGCCGTCAACTGGAATTGAACCAGCGACCCCTTCCTTACCATGGAAGTGCTCTGCCCCTGAGCTATGACGGCAATATTTAATACGCTAATAATTATATAAAAAAATGCATATTATTTTTAATAAATTTGACGCAAATTATAGTAATTTAAAATATACTTTTATTACTATGGAAAAAACAATGTATGAATCTCTATGCTCAATAAAGAAGCAATTCCTGGAATTAGAACAAAAACTAAACGATCCTGAAATCTATAACAACATCAAACAATACACAAAAATATCTAAAGAAAAAGCAAGCATTGAAGATATCTATGTATCATTCAAAAAATACCAAGATATTGAAGAACTATACTTATTATCAAAAGATATTATTAACAATGAAAAAGATGCTGAATTGATTGAATTAGCAAGAAATGATATTAATAGACAAATAGAACAGATGCATGAACTCGAAGAAACAATAAAAGAATTACTATTGCCCGTTGATGAAAACGATGAAAGAGATGTTATTGTGGAAATTCGCGGGGCTGCTGGCGGCGATGAGGCCAATATTTTTTCAGGTGATTTGTTTAGAATGTACCAAAAATTTTGTGAAGAAATGGGATTTAAAATAAAAATTATTGATTACACATACGGTTCAGCAGGTGGATATAGTCAGATAGTTTTTAGTATAAAGGGTGAAAAAGTGTTTTCAAAAATGAAATTTGAAAGAGGAGTTCATCGAGTCCAAAGAGTACCATTAACTGAAACACAGGGAAGAGTTCATACTTCAACAGCGACAGTTACGGTTTTACCTGAAGTAGATGATAACGTTCATATCGAAATTAAGCCTGATGAAATCGAGATTGATGTGTTTAGATCTTCAGGAGCAGGAGGCCAGTCAGTTAACACAACAGACTCTGCAGTTAGAATTACACACAAACCATCTGGAATAGTAGTTACATCACAGGATGAAAGAAGTCAAATCCAAAATAAAGAAACTGCTTTAAAAGTATTAAAAAGTAGACTTTATGAACTAGAAGTTCAAAAGCGCGAAGAAGAAGAAAGTGGACTTCGAAAACTTGCGGGTACCGGAGAAAGAAGTGAAAAAATTAGAACTTACAACTATCCACAAGATCGGGTTACAGATCATAGAATCGGGTTTTCAACTTCCTTAAAAATAGTTATGGAAGGTGATTTGAAAAAAATTATTGAGGCGCTAATTGCTGATGAAAAAGCTCACAAAATAAAAGAAGCAGGTTTATAATGATTAAAAAAGAGGTATTGCTACAAGAAAAAAGAAGATATGAGCTACCTCTTTTTGTTTCAAAAAAGGAAGAAAAATTATTAAAAAAGGACTATCCGGTACAAAAAATTATCGGATATCAAACAATGCAAAATATCCATATCGATATTAGATATAATGTATTAATTCCACGATACGAAACAGAAGAGGTTATCATCGAATCATATAATTACATTAGCAAATATTCTGATGTCCTAGATTTATGCTGCGGTTCAGGTTTTATTGGTCTTGCTATTTGCAAAAATATAGGATGTAATGTAACATTATCAGATATTTCAAGACAAGCAATCAAACAAACTAAATTAAATGCAAAAATTAATAATCTATCAAAATACAATATTATAAGAAGTAATTTATTTAAAAAAATAAACAAAAAATTTGATTTAATTATCTCCAACCCACCCTATTTAAACAAGAAACATTTATTTTCTTCTTCTTTAAAATGAGAACCAAAGCAAGCGCTATTTGCCAAGGATAATGGATTATTTTTTTATAAAAAAATTACAAAAGAAGCACCAAATTTCTTAAAAAATAATGGTTACTTAATTCTTGAAATTGATGATTATGCTAAAGAATGAATTGAAAAGGAATATTCTAATGTCACATTTAAAAAAGATATTAATAAAAATTTTAGAATTGCAATTCTAAAATATGATGACCTTAAAAAATAGCACTCTAATTAAAAATGTGCTAAAATTTTATTATTATGATGAATAAAAGAGACTATTATGAAGTTTTAGGCATAAACAAAAGTGCGACCGAAAAGGAAATCAAAGCTGCCTACCGTAAATTGGCAATGCAATATCATCCAGACAAAAACAAAAATGCTGATGCTGAAGAAAAATTTAAAGAAATATCAGAAGCATATGAAATTTTATCAGACACAAATAAAAGAGCAAAATATGATAAATTTGGTCATAACGCATTTGATGCTAATGGATATCAATTCGGGGATTCGGAGGATATTTTCCGTAGTTTTTTTGAGGGTTTTAGCGGAGGTTTTTCTGGCGCTGATATCTTTGGGGATATTTTTGGATCATTTTCAAATTTTGATGAATCAAACCATCAAAGAGGTCAAGATCTACAACTAATATTAAACATTGATTTTGAAGATGCACTATATGGAAAAACAATTGATCTTAACCTGGATAAATATGATGTTTGCAGTCATTGTAAGGGCAGCGGTGCAGACACCCCTTCTGATGTAATTTTATGTAATAATTGCCATGGTTCTGGAAAAATACAACAAAGAGTTGCAATATTTACTACCATAAAGCCATGTCCAGTATGTTTAGGATTGGGCAAGAAAATAAATAAGATATGCCATCAATGTCACGGCAAAAAAACAGTAAATTCAAAGACTATTCAAAAGATAAATATTCCGGTTGGGATTGAGGATGGGGATACAATTAGAATTGTTGGCTTTGGAAAACCTTCATCAAACGGAAATAATATTGGAGATTTATATATAGTATTCGCTATTAAACCTAGCAAAAAATACAAAAAAATAAATAATGATCTTTACATTGAAATGCCTTTATCAATTAAGAGCTTATTACTCGAAGAGGAAATTAATGTTCCAACACCATACGGAACAAAAAAAATTAAGTTAGACCATAGCATTAAAATAAATGAACCATTTAAAATCAAAAATTGCGGATACCCATATAAAAATTCTAGTTCCAAGGGCGATTTATTCATTAAATTTGATTTATATGTTCCTAAATTAAGCAAGAGTGATAATTCTCAAATTAAGGAAATATTTAAAAATACAAGTGATACAAAACGAGAAGAATGATTAAAAAAATTCTAATCGTTTTTTTAATTCGTTTTTTAAAATAAAATTGTGCTATTATTTTTGATAACATTTTAAAATATTTTACTCAGAAGAGAGGCTTAGCTTATGTCAGAAAAAATAATGATTGTCGAATCACCAAATAAAATTAAAACAATTCAAAAAATTGTTGGTGATCAAATTAAAGTTATTGCTAGTTCAGGGCATATTTTAAAAATGGCAACATCGGGCACAAATAATCTTGGAATAGATTTCGAAAATTGAGAACCAGAAATGATTCCTGATCCAATGAAAAAGTCAACCATTTCAGATTTAAAAAAAGCAACTAAAAATGCTAGCGAAGTTCTAATTGCAACTGACCCCGATCGCGAAGGCGAAGCAATAGCAAGTAATCTAATTTCAACCTTAAAATTAAAAGATAAATACAAAAGAATAAGATATAATGAAATTACAGATGAAGCAATAAAATTAGCAGTTGAAAATCCTTCTGAAATAGACGAAAACCTTGTAAGAGCACAAAAGTCAAGAAGGATGCTAGATAGAATTATAGGCTTTAGACTATCACAATTAATGATGCAAAAGGTAAAAAATGCTCCTACTAACCCTTCGGCAGGAAGAGTGCAATCCATTGCTTTAAAACTAGTTTGTGATCGTGAGCGCGAAATTGAAACATTTGATCCAATAATTTATTCAAAAATTGAAGCAATTATAGATAATGATGTCAACATTCCTTTGTACTTAAAAAAAGACAAAAAATATGAAGATAATACTTGGTTAACCAATGAACAAGGTGAAAAAATACTTTTTGAATTATTAAATAGCAACTATGAACTAATTGTTGATGACATCAATGTTTCTAAACGCAAGGAATCGGCTTATACACCTTTTAAACAATCAGTTTTATACAAGGAAGCAAAACACAATTCCCAGGCAGTGCAATCATCAGCCCAAAAACTTTTTGAAAACGGGTTAATTTCATACCCCAGAACTGATTCAACTAGATTAAGTGAAACATTTGTTAAAAAAGCTCGTAAATACATAACTGAACAATATGGTAGCCAATATGTAGCTAAAGAAATAAAAGGTTTTTCTGGCGCTCAAGATGCTCACGAAGCAATTAGACCCACATACATTGAATTAACACCAGAATTAGCATTACAAAAGTATAATCTTAACAATATCGATTTTGAAATATATAAGATGATTTATGATAAAACAATAATGTCACTAATGAGCTGTCCTGAAAAAGAAATTGTAAGATTTAATTTACATAACGGGAACAATAATTTTAGAATGTCGTATAGTAGAATACTTTTTGACGGTTATTATATTTATTCAGGCAAAGAGTCATTAATTAATATTCCAAATATTAAAATTGGCGATATCATCAAGGCAAAAGATTTTATTAAAGAGGACAAAAAAACATTGCCGCCTGCACGTTATAGCGAAGGTTCATTAATTAAAAAACTTGATGATATTAAAGTTGGAAGGCCTTCAACATTTGCATCAACAATAAAAGTATTAAAACAAAGAATATTTGTTGAACCAATTGACGGACATCTAGTACCCACAGAATTCGGAAAGGTTGTTCTTGAAAAACTTTTAACAAGTTTCCCAAGAACTATTAATGAAGAATATACAGCTAAGGTTGAGGAAAAATTAGACTTAATTTCAGAAGGAAAAGAAGAATACAAAACTTTAATGAAAAAATTCTGAGATAGTTTCAATGAACGATATGAAGATATAAAGGATCAATTAAATGTTACTATTTTGGAGCCAGCTAAACCAAATGAAAGCTGCCCTTTATGCAATGCAGAACTCGTTTATCGCTATACAAGACTAACTAAACAAAAATTTATTGGTTGCTCTGCTTTCCCTAAATGCAATTTTATTAAGAACATTGATAATCCTGTAAAAAAATTCTACAGAAGAAAAAAAGCAAAAAAATAATAAAATACATAAGTTCGTAAAATACTATGTATTTTATTTTTATTTTATTTAAAAAAAATATTAATATGTAAAATATTAATCATGAAAAATAGGCAAAAGAAAGCTAGGGAAAAATCAGACTTTTGAACACTTTTTGTAATACCAACTGTCACTCTATCTGCAGTAGCGGGTGCTATATATTATATTGTTAAAAATAGTCAAACAATTCAAAAAGAATTTTGGTCAATTGATAAATTCAATAATAAAGCCAAGGAAATTCTCTTAGAAAAAAATATCATAGGATCGTTGCAAGCTAAGAATTTGTATGAAGATTTTAAAAATCAACAAAAACTTGCAGAAATCCGAACCAAAGATTTTGATAATACTTATAAAGATATTATTAAAATGAACAAGAGCAAACTTACTTTTGAACAAAGAAAAATCCTCAATAATCGGCCAAAACCATTTGACGCGGATAAATTTTTAAAAAACAAAATTAATATTATCCTCGATTTTGAAAAATCAAAGTTTTTAGATTTTCATTTTACAGATGTTGAAAGAATTCAAAATAACCCTTTTGACCTTAGAATTCATTATGAAGTTTTTTTAAATTATGAATATGCAAGTGGAGTTTTTGAAACAAATAAAATAAAATCCACCCCTGAATCAAAATACTATTATAAATCAAGCCAAGTTGTAACTTTTTTATCAAATACCTTAAAAACACATCAAGGCACAGAGTTTTCAAAAGAATGACCAAAAATTAAAAAAGAAGCCGAAAAGATTGTAAGCAAATATGATGAGATAAACAAAAAAATTAAAGAAAAAATTCTGAAATATGAAGAAAAACGAAAAGATATTAATGAAAAAGAATCAAAAACTCCTTTAGAAATGCAGGAATTAGAAGATTTAAAAATTAAAATTAATAACTTAAAACAGGAAGTAGATAAAATCTTCAAGGCCAATAATTTTCAAGAAGAAATTTTTTCATGATTTGTTAAGGCGATAAATGAAACTAATGCTGCACAAGACATATATCCAAAGAAAACTTTTGAAATTGTTCCGTTTAAAGAAAAAGATAATGACCAATATGTTTTATGAAATCCAAAAAAAGGTGTTAATGAATTGACCATCAAATATCAGTTTGTTAATATTAATAACAAAAAAATTAAAAGCAATAATGAAATAAAAATTTTCACCTTGGATGTTTAAAATATGAGTAAGGATAAGGAAAATTATAACAATTTAAAGGCAATCATCAAAAGCGATCATCAAGTCGCAATAAAACTAATTAAAGTAGCGCAAAAATACAACCTTGACATCGACCAAAACGATTTACTTAATAAATTAAATAATAATCAATCTGATGATATCACACTATTAATCAAAAATTTAATCTATTTGCTAAAAAAACAACCAATCCAAGAAAAATTTAAACCTATCAAACTAAAAACTGATAAACAACTAGAAAAACTCATAAAAGACTTTAGGAAGGAAAATAAGTAATGAAAAATAAAATTAATATCGCAATAGATGGACCTAGCGGCGTAGGCAAAACTGTAATGGCCAGAATGCTAGCTAGTGAGTTAAATTATATTTTTATAAGTAGCGGAAATTTATATCGTGCTATTGCATATAATGCTATATTAAATGGCATTGATTCTAATAACGAATCAGAAATTAATAAAGCATGAAATTTTGAGGACTTATTCATAACAAAAGATGAAAAAATTTTTCTAAGAGGAGAAGATATTACTCTAAAAATTCGTGAGGATAGAGTTTCTTTGTATGCATCAGAAATTGCCAAATATCAATCTGTACGTTTAAAAGTTAACACATTCATTCAAAAAAAAGGCGCACAAGAAAAGGGAATAATTGTCGATGGAAGAGATGCTACTTACCGTATTCTTCCAGATGCAGAAGCAAAATTCTTCTTATGAGCCACACCAGAAGTTAGAGCTCATCGCCGTTTAAAGCAAAATAATTTACTTGGTATAGAGTCCAAATATGATGAAATTTTAGAATCAATTAAAATAAGAGATGAAAATGATACAAACCGTGATATAGATCCATTAATAGAAAGTGAAGGCAGTATAAGGATTGACTCAACAAATATGAGTGTGGATGAAAACTTTTTAGTAATGCTAAAAGAGGTCAAGAAGAGGTTAAACTAATGAAAAATACAATAGCGTTAATAGGAAAGCCTAATGTCGGAAAATCAACTCTTTTTAACAAAATAATTGATAAAAGAAAATCAATTGTTTATGATACTCCTGGAGTTACTAGAGATAGAATTTATCATAGCGCAAAATGGTCTGGATATGATTTTAATATTATTGATACCGGAGGAATAACACAAGAAAACGAAGACTTTAAAGAGCAAATTAAAAAACAAGCGGAAGTAGCAATCAATGAATCTGAAATTATCGTTTTCATAGTTGATGGTAGAGAACCGATCACATCAGAAGATTTTTTTGTCGCTAGTTTATTAAGAAAATCAAACAAAAAAGTTTTGCTTGTTTTAAATAAGCTAGAATCAAATATAAAAACATTTTTTGATAATCAAATATATAAATTAGGGTTTCAAAGCATTTTTCCAATAAGCGCTATTCATGGCGATGGAGTTGGCGATTTGCTAGATGAAATAGTTAAAAATCTAAATTTTAATGATGACAAACAAACAAATCACTTTAAACTTACCATATTAGGCTCGCCTAATGTCGGAAAATCCACGCTACTTAACACCCTTACCAATGAGGAACGTTCTATTGTATCGAATATTGCTGGAACAACTAGAGATTCTGTCTCTTCAATAATAAAAATTGAAAATGAGGAATTTGAAATTATTGATACAGCAGGTATTAAAAGAAAAAGTAAATTATCCAATAGCATCGAGCACTATGCATTAATGCGAGCCACAGATTCAATACAAGAAGCTGATTTATGTTTATTAATGTTAGACGCCACAGAAGAAGTTAGTCATTTTAGCCAAAATATTATTGGGATTGCCTATGATTTAAAAAAACCATTAATTATTATTGTAAATAAATGAGATTTAATTGAAAAAGATACCAATACAATGGATATTTACAAAAAAAATCTTTCTAAGAAATTAAAATTTGTAGATTGAGCACCTATTGTTTTTATATCTGCTAAGAACAGAGTTAGAATAAACAAACTAAAAGATGAAATAATTAAAATTAAAAACAATATTTCTAGAAAAATAGTTACCAATCAATTGAATTCAGTAATGATGACTGCACAAATGATAAAACCCGCTTCACCCATTAAGGGTAAAAGATTATCAATAACCTTTGCAAGACAAATTGATGGAAAAATTCCAACTTTTTTATTATTTGTAAATGATGAAAAATGTGCGCACTTTACGTATTTAAGATATATAGAAAACCAAATAAGGCAAAATTTTGATTTCAGTGGAACACCTATTACCCTTATACTAAAAAATAAAAATAAAAAAGAGGACAAATAATTATGAAAAAAAGAATAGCTATTCTTGGTAGCGGGGCAATGGGTACTGCATGTGGAAATGTTTTAGCTGAAAACGGACATGACGTTATATTTTATGGCATCAATGATAATGAATTGCAGGACCTTAAAAAGGGCTTTAATAAAAAATATTTTGATAATAAATTAATTACCAATTTCAAAACAACAAAAATCCTTGAAAAGGCAATAGAAAATGTTGAATTTATCATCATAGCAATACCTTCAAGATTTATTCCACCTGTTTTTGAAGAATTAATAAAATTAATCAAAAACGACGTCACAATTATTAATGTAATAAAAGGTTTTTGGCCTAATACAAACAGTTTTGTACATAACAAAATGGTCGAAATGGCAAAAGATAACACAAACATCAAAGGCATAACTTCATTAATCGGTCCTTCCTTTGCTATTGATATAATAAATAAACACATAACAATTGTCAATGTCGTTTCAAAGGATATAAATAAAGCTAATGAAGTTAAAACGATATTCACAAATGACTGATTTGCAGTTTCGGCTATTGATGATGTTATTGGTGCTGAAATAGGCTCAATATATAAAAATATACTAGCAATAGCATCGGGCATAATCGCATCATTAGGATATTCGACCAATACACAGGCAGCGCTATTAACTATGGGATTAAAAGAAATGGTAAAATATGGAAAATTTTTAGGCGCTAAAACCGAAACAATATATGATTTATGTGGCTTGGGCGACTTAATTCTTACAGGATTATCAGAAAAATCAAGAAACTACCAATATGGTTTAAACTTCCTAAAAAATAAAATAGATGATAGCCAAACAACCGTCGAAGGGTTATATGCCCTAAAATATATTTATCATCAAAATATATCTAAAAATAAACTAAATTTACCATTAATAGAAGGAATTTACAAAATAGTATATAATAAAGAAAATCCCCAAATTATTATTAATAGCTTAATTAAAAGGGTTTAAACTATTTATTAAATTAAGGAGTCTGAATAATGACAAAGAGAGAATTAATTAAAAAAACATCGGAAGAAACGGGCTTTCAACAAGCAATGGTTGAATCAATTTTTGATCAAGTTGTCGATATCATTATTGAAGAGTTAGCTAATTCAAGACAAATAACTATTTCAGGTTTCGGCGTTTTTTCCTCCAAATATGTAGCTGCAAAAACCCAACAGCATAACATTACAAAAGAGGAAATTGAAGTTCCTTCAAAAATGGACCCAAGATTTAAGTTTTCAGATGTTTTAAAATCAAAAGTTGATGAAATATATCAAAAAATTAAAAAGTAATATTCTCAACTATGTTCAATATTCCAGGAAAAGATAATGATAATTTTTTTCCTCAACACAAGGCTTCTTCATAGTGAAGGGCTTTTTTTGTTTTAAATTTTTCCTGCAAAATATGATGCTCAATTAACAAAAATAAATTTTTAGGCTTAAAATAAATTATTCAAAAAGCAATACCATTATGCTTTTTAATAAGGTCAAGGTATTCAATTTGATGCTGTTTAATATTATTAAAAGGTAAAACATCAGATTCAGTGCTTTTGGCCTCAAATGCCAAAAACCTTCCTTTATATATTCCATAATAATCAACAGAGCTTTTGCTACTGATTATTGCATTATCTAGTTTCAACTTTTTATCATGCAATTGAACAGATTTAAAAGTAATATCAAGATTCTTCTTATGGATAATACAAATGCTATTCTTAAAATAAAACTCTCTCGTTTGATTGATGATTGTTTCTAATAACATACCGCGATTTTTGAAATTAGCTTTCATGTTAGAATTACAACAAAAAAACAATAAAATTTTTCCTTGTTTTTTCTCTAATTATTTATTGTATTTATAAAAATTCTCAAAATATTCGTCCTTATTTTTTAACAAATACTTAACTAGCTCTGCAGCCATTAACATTGCCATAACATCATTATGACAATAAATTTTTAGATCTTTAATTTTTCGGTTTCATTCATTATCCTTAATAAGATTTAGGGCTCTTGTCGTAGCAATTGTTAGCGCCTCCGAACCATTTTTAACATTAAGTTTTGAATATGGAGTGATATTATATTTTAAATGTTTATTTAAATTATTATTTGTTACAAAATATTCAATCTTTTTTATTGAATATGATCCATTAATATATCCTAGATTTATCATTCTATCTACAACAAAAATTTTCTGTTTTCGTCCAGAAAAAAAATTGCATATGTCAACAAGACGGTTTACAATAAAATCGATTTTTTTTGCATATTCATTAAATTGAATCTCGTCTAATTTATTTTGTAAACAATAAATATGAAGCGACTCTTTTATTTCAAGTAATCTGCTCTTCTCATAATTTATATTGTAAATAATATAATATGAAATTTCTTGGTCATATAAATCATCGATAATTTTTTTATATGTATTGATATCAAAAGTTAAAGGATCATAAACATAATCATTACTTTCATAAATTTCATCATTCTGCGTCTTTACAATTGATGTTTGAGATATTACTTGATTTCATGCTGGCAAATAATCGAGCATTGGAGTAGGTAATGTTACACCTTCAAAATCAAACCAAGCAATCTTGGCATTCTTATCCGTTATTACATTATACTCATAAATGCTTTGTATTTCTGGATTTATAGAAATAAGATTATTATCATAAAATTCACTAACAGTTCTTTTTGTTAGCAAATCAACATCATTATTTAAACCGGAAATTAGCTTTAATATTTTTTTGCTTCCAAATTTATATTTAGGGAACTGTTTTTCAACTAATTTATAAAAGAAAATATTCGAATTAAAATTGTCAATGAAATCATCCTTAGTTAAAGTTCAATCCATTTGTAGCGAATCTCTATTATTAATCAAATAAATAAACTCTTTAAATGAACACGTATAATCACTTATATTTTTTGTGTGTTCTTCAATATTTGCCAATCTTTTCTCATTAAAATCGTATCCAGCGGAAATCAATTCACCTTTAACATGGTCAATGATTGATAAATTATTTGTTTTTTTTGATCTTACTGGTTTTGCATATGCAAAATTAGGATCACAAATATATTTAGCTTCAACTTCATCCTCGGATAATAAGACTTTATCATTAGGTTTAATATCTACGCCGCCTTTATTTGGAGAACAATATTTTGATAGATTGAACTTTAGGATATTTTTTCTTACATTCTTTTTCTTTTGATATCTAGGTTTTAACAAAAATATCTCATTAATATCACTATTTAGTGATTTGGTGATGATATTATAATTTCAATATGCCTTTAATAGATTTTTTCTATTCGTTTTTTGCGAATAAATTAAATCACCAAAATGTTTTAATTTTGTATCATAGAAAGCAACTTTTGCATAACAAGATTGATATTCAAAAGCTGGGTTTATAATCAAGCGATAATTTTCATTTATTGATTTAATTGTATCAGCCAATACATCATCCTGCTTTTGCTTCAATGATATATATTTGATTTCTTCGTCCTTTATATGATATCTTTCTTTATAAAAATCAACTAAAAAATCAATTGCCTGATCATAAACGGTATCTAAGCCCGAGGAAAGAATATTAACTGTTGTAAAAATGGAAAAAAGAAAATTTAAATTTTTATATACATCTTCATCAACTGTGTTATTAATTAATTCATGATTATTACGAACTGTTTCCTTTAAAAAATCTATTTTTTCCAGGGTGTCGAGTTCTTGGATATAGTCTTGCTTTTCCTTATCTAAATATTTAGACGCAAACTCGTTTGAAATATTGTCTATTTTATCAAAATAAAAGTTAATAAGTTCATGATTGACACTAGAATCATTATCGTCCTCTAAATCAAAATTAAAATTACCTGCAAAAATTTCATGGCTTGAATCTAAATTGCCATCAATGCTATTAAATACTAACCATGGGTGTGTAGTATTAGCAACTAAAAAATCGCTAAATGAATATCTTACCTTATTTTTCATACTCTGCCACAGCCTTGCCTTCATTAACTCACTCTAGATATAATTTTTTTCATTCATCATAATTCTTACATTCTAAATATTTTACAATATCAACATCTATACTATTATTTCAAGTGGGACTAATACCTAATTTTGTGTATTTATCATATCATTTTTTGCATGCTGCCATATCATCCAAGACTTGTTCTTCATTTACTTCAAAAGGTCAACCCTTAACAACTCGATTATTTATGTCAACTAAATTAGGGTCTTTGTAATCTTCTTCTTCTAAAAAACAAGCAATAATTGCAAAATGTTTGGCCCCCATCAAATACGAATATAATTGTGCTTGTTTTAAATAAGCAACATTAATCATACCTTGTTTCCAAGATTCAAGTTTTTTACTTCCGACGGTTTTTATCTCAATAATCATCTTCTTTTCAGCAATATAGCCATCTGGTAATCCGCCAAAGAAAACATTATTTTTGAAATAATCATAGTTAAACTTTTCGGCAGGGAACCGTTGAATAGGTAAATTGAATGATTTTTCAATTTTTTCAAGAATTTTAGGTTCTAAAATAACTCCGGCATTTACATATTTCGGATCCAATACTGGAAATCTAAAATTAGCTATTCTCGCAAATGCAGCAAAAGGGCTATTAAACTGAGTTAGTTTTAAAATATCTCCAAGAGCTGAACCAGTTATTTTTCTAAAACCGCCAAATTCACCAGGTTTTTTTGATAATAAGTTTTTATGGTATTCAGCAGTTAATTTAACTGTTTTTGTTTCATGATCAACTACATATTGATTGCCATTATAATGCAAGCGATTGGGAATAATTATTTTCTTTTCTTCATTCATTTATTTACCTCACTTATACTTAAAAAAATAAAAATTAAATAGATTTAGGTTATCTTTTATTAATTTTACTAAGTATTATGTTAACTATATTTGAATTTTTTTAAAAAAATAAACGAAATAATATAGATTTAACTAAAAACATAGCTTTTCTTGCTATGTTTTTTTCTCGTTACCTATATTAATATAATGATCTTATTTTAATAAATTAATAATTTTTTTCTCACTCTCATTTAATTCAGGTTCAATATCAAGTCTTACATGACAATAACCAGATGGATTTCTTTGCAAATAATCTTGATGATATTCTTCTGCGATTACAAAATTTGTGAGAGGTAAAAGTTCTACATAAAATTCACTATAATTTCCCTTTAAAATATTAAATAACTTTTCTAATTTAGTAAAATCACTTTCATTATCATAGTATACACCGGTTCGATATTGGATACCAATATCACCTCCCTGCTTATTTAAGGATCCTGGATTAATAATTCTAAATAAGTGTAAAACAAGTTCCTCTAAAGAAATTTTCTCATTATCATAAATGACTCTCACTGTCTCAGCATGTAAGGTTGATTTAATTTGATAATATGAGGTTACATCAGTATTACCGTTTGCATAACCAGTCTTAGTTTCTATAACACCTTTTAAACGCGAAAAATAGGCTTGCACACCCCAAAAGCATCCGCCAGCTAGATAGATAGTTTTTTTCATAATTTTCCTCCTTGATTTAATTAGTTTTAAGTTAATATAGTACTTAAAAAACCAAGCTAAATATATCTTAATTTCTATTAGGTATTCATAATTTAAATTATTATTAGTTTATTTTAAATATAATACATTAAAAATAAAAAAAGATATCAGCCTTTATTTTATGTTTTTTTTATTTTGTTATAAATCAACTTATTTTTAGTAGTTTTTAAAATATTTAGCATCTAAAATTTTATTTTTTTATATTTTTTAGCAATGCTCTTATAAATTTCAAGAATATTTTCATAAAAATTAGCATTATTCTTATCAAGCAAAGAAATTTGCTTAATTCCTTCTAAAATATCATCAATCATTCTTAAATTTCTGGCCTTATTGTATCCTCTTCAAATATCATATTTTTTTCTAAATTCTTCATAATACTCTTCTCTTGATAATCAAGGATTAAAGCAAATCATAATTTCTCTAAATAATGAAAATAAAATCAATATTTCAGAATTATACATATCAGTTATAATAATATATTTTTTAGGACCAAATGAAAAGGTTATCGATCTTGTCATTGTTTTTTCAATATAGGGTAGTTTTATTAACTCAATATTTCTATCTTTAAGAAGCAAAGAAACTTTACTAATTTTTTCATCAAAAGAATCAATTTCATTAAACAGTGTATCAATTAATCTAACAATAACAAATTTTGGTAAATATTCCTTAAATCTTGATCTTGAAGCAATGTCTTTTCCTTTAAAATTTTCTCTAATGAATAATTCACAAAAACGAATAAAAGGGATTCTATTATGTTTTGTAATTTTGCAATGATTAATATACAAATGTTTTGAAATATACTTTGAATATTCCTCAATGTTCAATGTTCCATAATATTTTTCAAGAAATTCAATTATTTCTTCTTCACTTGGCGACTGGCTAAGCCTATTATCACCTAAGATATTAGTAAGATAACGATTTTTTTCAAGTATCTCCCAGCCTAGTCTTTTAATTATTTCTGCTTTATCCAATGGGCCAACATTAAGATTATTTCTAAAAAAATATCATTTATTTGTTAAATAGCCAATTTTTAGGTCTAGCATTTTTTCTAAATCTTGAATTAAATTAAGACTAACATCATCTCTTAAATCGTTTAACAAGTTAAATATTTTTCTTCGATCGGCTTTAATCCTTTTGCAAACATCATTTGTCTTAATATTGGCAATTGTGAAAATATTTCTTAAAAATTCTCCAAAGGTTGTACATGAATTTATTCGATTCTCTAACATCAATAAATCTTTTTTACTCATATAACATCTTAACCTTTCAGCAACAAGTTTATAATACCAATTGGAAACAATTTTATAATTAATTTTAATTAATTACTTTGTTAATTTAAATTTTATTTAATTTTTCACATTATTTTAATAAAAATCGCATAAATAAGACAAAAATGCAAAAAAAATAAAAATATAGTTAAACTATTTTTGTTATAATTTATTAAAGTAATTTAATTTTAAATGAGGTAAATATATGAAAAAAAACATAAAGTTATTTTTATCACTATCACCTTTAATAGCAGTTTTAAGCACTCCATTAGTAGTTGCATCATGTAGTAATAAAAATGGCGATTCAACTGCGGAAATCAACCAAATTATTTCAAAAAAAGACCAAATTCAAAAAATTATTAAATACGAGGAAGATTTAAATGAAAAAGAGAATGCTCAAAAAATACTAGAAGAGATAAATAAACTTAAAAAAGATGAAAAAGACGAAAAAAAGGTTAAATCATTATTAGAAAAAATAAAATTAGCAATATCAAGTTTCAATAAAAGAAACACACAAGAAAAATCAGGATTAATTGTTCAAAAAATAGCCGAAAATCAAGAAGAAGTTATTGCTTCTGATGTAGTTAAGGAATTAAAATCAGCAAAAAAATGAGAAGATGTTAAAAAAGTTTTTTCAAAATATTCAATTATTTTTATCGAAAATGAATTAAGAGAAAAAGAAGAATTAAGTATCTCCGCTTCAACTCATTCGCATGATGATGAGGGTGAAATCCACCTAGATATTAAATTCAAGGTTTTAAATACTACAATTAGATTTACATTAATTGGTTTCAAAAAAATCGAACCTGTAAAAACGATTTCAAATTGAAAATTTACAACAAAATTAAAAAATAAAATTGAAGAAAAAGAAGCACAAACTAATTTCTTGAATAAACTAAAAGCAGAGCAGGAAAAAGGCTTTAAAAATTTATTAGAAGAATTACAAAAAACACTACCAATCGAAAAAATTGATAAGAATAAAAATGATATTGAATTTAGTATCAATTTTGATGATTCAAAAACTAAATTTGTAGATAACTTCTTAATATTAAATATAAATTTCTATAACACCGCAGACAAAAAAATAGTTCAAACAGAATCAATTCAAATAGAAAACATCGATGACCATCACGAAGAATAACGCATTCAAAATACGTCAATGATAGATAAAGTTAAAAATAGGGGGTAAATTATGACAACTAAAATTAAAATAAACTTGTTCAAAAATATTGCTTTCTATTTTTTTATTTTCTTTATTTCAATTGTTATTATATTCTTTGCAATAAATGTTTTAATTGAACCTCAAATTAAAAAAAATATAGCTATTTATTCACAAATTTCACATAACTATGGAGCTAGATTTAAGACCTTTTTAACAAATTTATTTACATTTAATCCCGGAAAAATATACTCTCATGAATTAGCAAGTGTTGAAAATAACATTTTATTTCTCTACCTACGGCAATTTCGTTGGACCTTTTTAATAAGTCTATCAGTATTTATTATTAGCTTTATTGTCGGCAACATATTAGGAGTGTTTTCTGCTTATAAATTTAATAAATCATATGATGTTATAACCTCTATTATTATTTCTTTTTTAGGTTCCTTACCAATCTTAATTATTTGCATTCTTGCTTTATCAAGTGCAGACATATTTGGCTATCCCTCGCAGTTTTTAAATAGTAAACTTAGCTTTGCTTCGCTAATAGTTCCTATACTAATTTCTTCACTTCCAACAGTAGCTATCTTCTTTTCTAAATCAAGAAAAAAAACGTTTGAAATTATTAAATCAGATTATTATCTATTTGCAAAAACATATGGAATGAAAAAGCGTGATTTACTAAAAAAAGTTGTTTTAAAAGAATTGTTAATTGGCGAACTCAACTTATTTTTTGTTCTCTATGTTTTATTATTCACAATAACAATTTTAGTTGAAAGAATTTTTTCAATCCCAGGCCAAAGTTTATTAATTTCATTTGCTTTCAGAAAAGGTGAAGTAGATATTATTATGTTTTACTTTATCTTTAATTTTATTTTACTAAGTTTTCTTTTATTAATCAATAAAATCGCTATAATAAAGTTGAGCCCGAAAAACGAATTCACTTCTTTACTTCTTTTTAAAAAATATAAACGAGGTAAAAATGAACAATAATCTATTTAACTTTGCAAGAGAAAAAAAATCGAATTCGAATCCTTATGTTATCCATACAAATTCTGCAAAACAATACTGAAAAAGATTTTTTGCCAATAAATTTAATCTTATTTGTTTTATATGCTTTGCTATTTTAATATTAGCTTTATTAATTGCCACATTTTTAATTAAAAACTCTCCTACTCACTCAATCAATGAAAATACAACACTAGTTAATGACCTGCCATCAAATATTTCTCAAAAAATAACAAAAAACTTTAATCGTGGTGTTGAATTAGATTTTATAAGAAACATCGCAAAACTGGAAGCAAAATCAGCAGCTAGTGAACATAGAAACTTAATATTTTGAATTGAATTTGACTCAGCGAGAGATATTGGTGGAGAGCAAACTATTTATACAGATATTGTTACTTTAACATACAATCCTTACAATCTAATCAAAGCAGTAAATCTCTTACAATTATCTAAAGATATGCCCATAGAAATTCCTAATGGTTTATTTCTAGGAACAAACAACCAAGGAATTGATATATATGCTAGAACGATAACATCTATTTGGTCAACTATTTTAATAATTCTTGCTGCAATTATTATTAATATTTTTATCGGTTTTAATTTTGCGGTTATTATAAATATTTATAAGCAAAATATAATTGTACGATTTATTGATAGAATAATTAACTCTATTAGTGTTATCCCAGAAATTATTTGAGTTTTTCTATTATCTATTTTTATCGGAACAAGTTTATATGGGTTGTTTATATCATTATCAATAATTTGCTGAATTTCATATTTCAAATTTGCAAAAGAAGAAATCAATTCCTTGCTAACACAAGAATTTATCGTTGCTTCAAGGGCTGTTGGTGCATCAAATTGAAGAATTGCCTATAATCATATTTTCAAAAGAATTTTTGCAAACTTTCTAATAATATTAGTTGAAAGATTTTCTATTAATATCTTAATTGCTTCTTCATTAGCATTCCTAGATTTTATTAATGATTCAAATAGCATAAATATAGGTTTCATTTTAAAAGAAGCAATTAGTTTGGTATCCAATAATCCTGGATATCTCTTAACCGCATCAATATTTATAATTGCTTTTTCAATAAATTTAAAGCTACTATCATCAGGTTTAGCTAATACATTTAACCCAAAAACAAAATAAAATAGGCCAAGCATACTTCACAAAAAAATTCAACTTTGATATGTACCCAGAATCCTGGACACATATTTATTAACTAGGCAACACAAATGGA
>NZ_JBSQAZ010000003.1:0-52534 GCF_053851615.1 Mycoplasma sp. 1890 | reverse complement strand
TAAAAATAACCCTCCTTACTGGTTTTTATTTGTCCAGTAAAGAGGGTACATATCAAAAATGGTCTATTTTTTTAAATATGTTAATAAATATTCTTAATTTAAAATGGTAAACATTCATTATTAAATAATTAGAAATCAAATCAATCAATCATGAATATCGTATTTTATTATAGATATTCATTTTTTAATTTTTTATTTACTATTTAAAAACACTATTTTATTAATATAATTCTATATTATGAAACATAATAATATTATTATTAAAAATGCAAGAGAAAATAATTTAAAAAATGTTAATCTTGAAATACCAAGAAATAAATTTGTCGTTTTCACCGGGCTTTCAGGGTCTGGAAAGAGTTCGCTAGCATTCAACACCATCTATGAAGAGGGGAGAAGAAGGTATGTTGATAGCTTATCAAATTATGCTAAACAATTTTTAGGTGGAACAAAAAAACCTGATGTGGATAGTATTGAAGGATTGAGCCCTGCCATTTCTATTGAACAAAAAACGGTCCACAATAATCCTCGTAGTATTGTTGGCACAGTAACGGAAATTTATGATTTTTTGAGATTGTTATACGCAAGAATAGCAAAACCTTATTGTCCAAATCATAAAATTGAAATTACAGCGCAAAAAAGCCGAGATATTATTAATTATGTTTTGTCGCAAAATGAGGGCTCTAAAATATTTATATTATCTCCAATAATTAATAATCAAAAGGGCTCTTTTGCTACCACGTTAGCAAAACTAAAAAAGGACGGTTTTCTCAGAATAAAAGCTAATGGTACTATTTTGGAACTAGAAAAAGACCCAATTTTGGATAAGAATAAAAGGTGAAACATCGACTTAATCATTGACCGCTTTAGTTTATCAAATGATAAAGAAACAATGTCACGTGTTGCTGAGGCTGTCGAGATTGCTTTATCTTATTCTAATGGATTGGTGACTATTGAGGTTGTTGGAGGACAAACAAACACATATTCAACAACACATAGCTGTAAATACGGCGATTTTAATATGCCAAAAATTGAACCACGACTTTTTTCATTTAACTCACCAAATGGAATGTGTTATAAATGCAAGGGACTTGGTGTCTTGCAAAAAGCATCATGAGATTTAATATGTCCAGATAAAACAATGTCAATAAATGAAGGTGCAATATTAATTTATAAAAATATCATTAATTCTCGCAATCTTGAGTGGCAGGAATTTGATAGAATGTTAGGCTACTACGGTATTCCAAAAGACGTGCCAATAGGTGATTTATCTAAGGAACATATAAATATTTTAAAATATGGCTCGATGGAGGAAATTTCCTATACTATTATTTCTGAAAATGGAATTAAATATGAACGTAACAAAAGGATTGAAGGTGTTTGTGAAAAAATTGAGCGTAAATACCTTGATACTTCATCAAATGAAATGCGAATGTATTATTCTCGTTATTTGTCTGATACTCAATGTGATGAATGCTACGGAAAAAGATTGAATAAATTTGCCCTTGCTACTAAAATTAATGGTTTGGATATATATGAATTATGCAATATGTCCATTGAAGAACTTAAAGAATTTATTAATAATATAAT
Organism: Mycoplasma sp. 1890; assembly: GCF_053851615.1. Taxonomy (NCBI): domain Bacteria; kingdom Bacillati; phylum Mycoplasmatota; class Mollicutes; order Mycoplasmatales; family Mycoplasmataceae; genus Mycoplasma; species Mycoplasma sp. 1890. The sequence continues at coordinate 50,947 of NZ_JBSQAZ010000003.1, read as the reverse complement.
AATGACTGACCTCGAAAAAGAAATAACTAATCTTATTTTGCAAGAAATAAACCATAGAATAGATTTTCTTATCAATGTTGGATTACAATATTTAACCCTAAATAGAAAAGCAGAAACGCTTTCTGGCGGTGAAGCTCAAAGAATTAGGTTAGCAACACAGATTGGCGCTAATTTAACAGGCGTTTTATATGTTTTGGACGAACCCTCAATTGGTTTGCACCAAAAAGACAATGAAAAATTACTGAATTCATTGCGAAAAATGGTTAATTTAGGTAATTCCTTGATTGTTGTTGAACATGATGAAGATACAATAAGACATGCTGATTTTATAGTTGATATTGGTCCAAAAGCCGGTGAACACGGTGGAGAAATTGTTGCTAGTGGCAATATTCAAAAAATAATGAGTACAAATGAGAGCATTACTGGCCAATATCTTGCAAAAAAACTTGAAATTAAGGTGCCAAAATCAAGGCGTTCTGGTAATGGTAAAGTATTAACATTAAAAAAAGCTACTGCTAATAATCTAAAAAATATAACGCTAAAATTTCCGTTAGGTAAATTTATTGCAATTACTGGTGTTTCTGGGTCTGGTAAATCTTCCTTAATTAATCAAGAATTGGTTAAGGAATTGGAAAATGCGTTGAATAGAAAGACTTATTATAGCCTTGTTAAAAACGAAAAAATTAATGGATTTTTAGAAGTCGATAAGTTAATTAAAATTGATCAAAGTGCCATTGGGAGAACACCAAGATCTAATCCTGCTACATATACTGGTGTATTTGATGATATTAGAGAAATATTTGCTAATTTAGAAGAATCAAAAATTAGAGGATTTACTAAATCAAGATTTTCATTTAATATACCTGGAGGTAGATGCGATAAATGTGAGGGTGATGGAGTTATTAAAATTGAAATGCATTTTTTACCCGATGTATATGTGACATGTGATCACTGTGATGGTCAAAGATATAATTATGAAACTCTTGAAGTAAAATATCATGGAAAGTCAATAAATGATGTGCTAAATATGACTATCGAAAAAGCATATACATTCTTTATTCAAAAATCTAAAATTAGAGATCAATTGCAAACCTTAATTGATGTGGGTTTAGGATACATAAAACTTGGACAAAATGCAACAACATTATCTGGTGGCGAAGCACAACGAGTTAAATTAGCAACTTATTTGCAAAAGAAACCTACTGGTAAATCGTTATATATTTTAGATGAACCAACAACTGGCCTTCATTCTTATGACGTACAAAATTTATTGAATGTTTTGAATAGAATTGTCGATAATGGCGATACAGTTATAGTTATTGAGCATAACCTCGATGTAATTAAGAGTGCCGACTATATTATTGATTTAGGTCCTGATGGAGGTAAGTATGGAGGCAATATCGTTGCAACCGGAACACCTGAACAAGTTGCTGATGTTAGCTACTCATATACTGGTCAGTATTTAAGTAAGATATTAAAATCATCATAAAAATTTATTAAATTAAAATATAATTTTATATAAATTATATATAAGTAATTCTTTATTATTTTTTATTATGAAGGGAGAAAGTATGAAGGATTATGCAGGCGTTAGTCTTCAAGTTGGCCCTTTTCACGTATATTCTTTAACTTTAATGTTAGGTATGATATGTGCAATATTGACAGTTGCTTATTTCTGAAGAAGAGAAAAATATTCCTTTGAACAATTAGCAATTCTGATTTTTATTGCTTTGCCTACCGCTATTGTTGGTGCGAGATTTATCTTTGTCGTTCAACAACTAATCGAACATAGAGGATGACCAAATGGGCCTTGATATACAATATTTTATGTATGGCAAGGAGGTTTATCTATTCATGGTGGGGTTATTACTGCTACAATTTGTTGTGTATTATACATTGTATTTTCAAAAAATCCAAAGAGGATAAATTTAAGAAAAGCATTTTCTATTATTTTACCTGCCGTTTTCATTGGTCAAGCTATCGGTCGTTGAGGAAACTTTGCTAATCATGAAGTTTATGGACAAATTATGTCTGAAACATCGTTTGCATTTAAGATATTACCTAAGTTGATTAGAGACCATATGTTTATTAATGGACACTATCGTCTTCCATTATTCCTATATGAATCAATTGCTAACTTATTTGCTTATATCTTGCTTGTTTGAATTTTAAACAATTACAACTGATTAAGACCTGGAACCACTGGGGCATTATATATTATTTTTTATGGAATTCTACGTTTTGGAATGGAACCATTACGTCAAGATAATTATGGTATCTATAAGGTAATTTCAGCTTTATATATGGTCGTTGGTACGGTTTTATTAATTCTATTTGAATTTGTAATTAAGCTAAACTTTAATGTTTATAAGGTGTATAAATATAAGAAAGAATGAACTCATAAAATATTCTACTTTATTGTTTATGAACCTAAAAATGACAACAAAGGTCTATTAAGAAGAGATCTATTAAGTCGTAAAGAAGCAGAGGATCAAAAAATAACGTTAGCCTAAAAAACTAATGTTTATTTTTTTAAAAAAGGAGAAAAATGAAAAAAGTATTTGATGTTTTAATTATTGGTGCAGGTCCAGCTGGTTTAACAGCAGCTTTATATTTATCTAGAAATGAGTATAATGTAGCTTTTATTGAATCATCTGTTCCCGGCGGTAAAATCGCTCAACAATCTAAGATTGAAAACTATCCTGGTTTTGATTTTATAAGTGGTTTTGAATTAGCAACAAGTATGTTAAATCAAGCAAGAAAAAATGGAGCCAAATATATTTATGGAAAAGTTGTAGAAATTAGGAACATTAGCGATAATGAAAAATTAGTTATTTTAGAAAACGGCGATGAGTATTATGCACAAGTTGTTGTTATTGCTAGTGGAATGACTAATTTAGTACCAATATCAATTGAAAATATTGAGAAGTTTAGGGGACGTGGAGTTTCTTATTGTGCTGTATGTGATGGCGCCTTATATAAAAATGAACCATGTGCAATTATTGGTGGTGGAAACTCAGCATTTGAAGAATCGACTTTTTTAGCAGCAACCGCATCAGAGGTGCACATTTTTGTAAGAGACATAGTTAGAGCTGAAGCAAAAATTATTAACGATGCAAAAAAGCATGCAAATATTTATATTCATTATAACTCTGAAATATTAAAACTTCAAGGTGAAGATAAATTAGAAAGTATTATTGTCAAAATTGATGGAAATATTCAAGAAATGAATATTAAGGCAGTTTTTCCTTATATTGGTTTTAAGGCTGCGACATCGTTTATTTCTAACAAAGAAATGTTAGATGAGCGTGGTTTTATAATAGTTGATAAAAATATGGAGACACAATTCAAAAATATCTTTGCTGTCGGTGATGTTGTAGCTAAGGATATTAGACAAATTACAACTGCAACTAATGACGGCACTATTGCGGCAAGAGTTATTTCCTCACGTATTATCAAATAATAAGTATGTCAAAGAAAACAATTTTTAAAATTATTCCTACGATTTTTTCGCCACTTAGCGTGGCTTTTTGTAATTCTTGTCAAGTCAGCGAAGATGATAATGTTAATTTAATGGTTCCGTTTGTAGAAACCCATGAAAAAAAAGCATTTGCCGCTATTGTAGAGTTAGTTAATAAATTCAATGATACTCTTGATTCAAAATATGCTAATCACAAAATTAGAATTCGCAACTCATTTGACAAAAAAAACATTAATAATAAAGTTATTTTAGAGCTAAATATCAAAGATAGTAGAACACCTTCCTTAATTCTTTCCTACCCTTCTATTGTTTCGGCTATTCATTATAATAACCGATTAGTTGAACTAACCGATATTGCAAAAAAGAGCAATATTGAGAAAAAGATTTTAGATTATAATAATCGTCTTGGTTTTGATAATCAAAATGAAATTTTTAGCCTACCTGTTGGCATCAGTTCAGAGATGCTTATTGTCAATAAGAGATTATTAATTAATTATTTTTATTCAATTTATGACAAAATCAAAGAATCACCAGAACCTTTTTTAGCTAGATTTAAAAATTTTAAAATTATTAATACAATAAGAAGTTTTATACCAACTAGTGCAGATAAAAAAAATGAGGAATTAATTAATTATTTAAGTAATAAAATACTTTGCTATGATGATATGTTTAATGAGTTTGTTGATCTTATAAAAAAAATGGAAATTAATGAGGATAATACAAGTATTTTATTTGTTAAACATATCGAAAATTATATTTTTGAGACCTTATTTAAAAAAGCTGAATCTGACTTTAATAATTATTTTCTTAAATACAATCAAGATTTTAAAATAGATTATGCCAATATTTTTAAAATAAATAGGAATGAGTATGAGGAATTTAGAGAAACTCTTATGAGTTTCTATACTGCCCTAAAATCAAAAAAAATTGATATTGATGTTACAAAAAAAATAACTATTGAAGGGCTACAAGACCAACTTTTTACGTTCATAACAACTAGAGCATATAAGTATAATTTAAAATATTTCTTAAATCATCAGGATGATTTTTTGATTTTAGATGTGCCTCATCGTAAAACTAAAGAAGATAAAAAAGGCTCATTTTTTATCCAAGGTTTATTTCTCTCTGCAATAAAATCGGCTGTAGGCGCGAAAAATGAGGTCATAAATCTTTTTTTAGATTGAATGTATAATCAAAATAATAAGCATGAGCAAATTGTTGATGGGAGGCCTCTTTATTTAACGCCAATTGAATATTTGAGCTATCAACTTGATTATATTTTTCCTACAAAAAATTTTAAAAATGAGATAAAAAAACACAACTATTCAAATATTGCGAATGATTTAGTTTTAAAAAATATCTTTGATAATGACCTGATCCCCTTTAGTGATCTCATCGATATAAAAGAATCTAAATTTAGGGAATATATTAAAATATTAGTTGAGAATAACCTTATTGAAAAAATAAGAAGGGATATATCACCAAAACAAGCAATAGATGAATTTCTTGTTAAGCTAGAAGAACTTATAAAATAAAGGATAAAAAATATGAAGCTGAAATTATTTCCTAATTTCTATGAATCTACAAATAATAAAATAAATAGTAATTTCGTTAGTAGAAACAATCACATTATTGCTAAAATTAAGGCAGGATATGATAACTTTAATGAGGTTACTATTAAATTATTAGGATTTGCTATTAAGAATGTTTTATCTAATGTTAGCAAGGATAAAAAATCAATTTTAATTGCAAATGATGGCAGCCATAAATTTTTAGCTTTTTTTGAAAATGAATTAATTGATAAAATCAATGGTGATTATATAGACTCATATGGTTATGAGAAAAATGAACCTGTTAGTAGAGCATTTTGTTCATTTACAAACAGTGTTAGCGAAGCTTTTGTGGTTATCATATATCTTCATAAATATGATAATAATAATTTTGCTATTTCGTTATATGGTAAGAATAATGAACCATTAAATCATAAAATAATTGAATATATTCTAGACGAATATACAAAAGTATCAATAGACTTAGTTAAGGATAGCAATACGCAAATGCGTAATTTAAATTTTAGAAAAATATTAAAGGAATACACTGATTTTCTTTTAAGTAAAAACTTTACTAAAAACGCTAATCATATTCTCAAAATAGGTGTAATTTCTAGCGCACTACAAGATTCATTTGTTAAGAAAATTCTTGGAAAAAATGATATTGCTTATACAGTTTTAAAAGATACATTTAAGCTTGATAAGCCTAATTATTTGAAATTTTCAATTTTTAAACTTGCATTGCTTAAAAATGTGGATTATATTTTTAAATTTTCATTTGACTATGAAAAGGTCTATTTATATAGAAGAAATAATAAACAAAAATATTTTATTCAATATGATTTGGTTGATATCTCTGACCTTGTGATAAATTATTTATCCTTTACTAATAATTACACAAATACAAACAATGACTTTAAAAATCTAAAAAGCATTGCTACATCAAATCTTTGCAAGAAGGAGAATATTACAAACATAGCTAATAAATATAAAATTAATCTTGGTTTTAGTTGAAAATTTGATTCAAAAAATATAGAAAAACCCGATTTTATGTTTTTTAATGAAGATTATCAGGTTTATTTTAGTAATGATAAAAAAATCAAGTATGATGCATTTTTATTTTTTAATATTTTAGTTGATATGTTAAATTATTATCAAACTCAAGAAATGAGATATGATGATATATGTGACCAAAATTTGGACCTATCAAATAAATTGATTATTAGTGAATTTGTTTATGATTGTCATCCATCAAATGTTGTTGACTTTGAGACTAAATTATATATGCAGGATTCAATTGCCCAATTAAAAGTTAGCACAATTGAAGATGTTAGAAAAAATTTTAAGGATAGTGATACAAAGTATGTTGCAAAGTTTAATTTTGAGCAAAGAGAATGAATGGCTATTAAATATGATGCTAAATACGAAAAATTAATTTTTGTGATTCAAGAAAAAAATAATACTAGAGGTAATATTGCAAAAAAAATCAAGAAGTTTATGTATAAATTTACAATTAAATATGATAAACCATTGATTAATTTGGCTGAATAAATATTTCTGCGAAAATAATTAGTTATTGACAATAAAAATAAGGTATAATTGTAAAGCATTGACAACAGCATAAATAATATTATTTAAAAGTTTTTTCTTTGTTTTATAAATTTGATAGTAAGGAAGCTGTTTAACCGAAATCATTAGAGAAAAAAATATAAATTAAGAATTATTTAATTGTCTTTGCATATTGAAAGGAAAAAAATATGTCAAGATTCTTAGGATCAATTTTTAAAAAATCTAGAAGATATGGGACATCGCTTCTAGAAAATAATAAAGAATTCACAAAGGGTAAGAAGAGAATGACTGCGCCTGGTCAACATGGTGCCAAAAGATCAAAACCTTCTGATTACCAATTGCATATGTATGAAAAGCAAAAAGTTAGATTTATGTATGGTTTAAATGAAAGACAATTCAAAAATCTATTTACTGTTGCCGCTAGAAAAGATGGTGTTACAGGTATTAATTTATTGCAACTAGTCGAATCTAGACTAGACAATCTAGTATTTAGAGCAGGATTTGCTCGTACTAGAGCTCAGGCTAGACAATTTGTAAACCATAATCACGTAGTTGTTGATGGACATAAGGCAAACATACCTTCAATGATTATTAAACCAGGTTCTGTAATCGAACTTAAATCTTCATTAGAAAATAATGCAAATGTTAAAGACGCTCTTGAAGTTATGACAACTGCTGCATGATTAACTCGTGATGGGAATAAGTTTACATATACAAGAATGCCAGAAAGAAATGAGTTTGCAAAAGAAATTGATGAATCATTAATTGTTGAATATTACAACAGACGTTAAAATTTGCGCTTCGGCGCATTTTATAATTCATTTTGGGACATTTGTTAATGTTGCAAATAATGTAGTTTATTCGAAGCGTTTTTTTGGATTAATTTAATATAATAAAATGCTTGCAAATATAGTATAATAATAAAGCCATGAGAACGGTAACCTTGTAAATTGGTCAGGATAGAGATATAGCAGCCATATCGAGAAGTGCAGTGTCTTGTGGTTTTTATTTTAAGGAGAAAGAAATGATTTGCACACGTTTATTAAGTCCTATAAAAAATCAAGAAGATTATGATATATTACCAATTCTTGATTTAGGTGATTTTGTTATTTATAAAAAAATTGCAAAATCTCCGTTTTATAATTCTATTGATTATGAATCATACATAAGTAACGAAGAAACTCAATATAATTTCTACTTTGAGGAAAGTTTATATTTCATTTGTTCTTATGAATTGTTTTATAGTCAGTTTAATAAAGATGCTGTTTTTATTAAAAATATCACTGCCAATAAAAAAATTTCTTATTTTAAATTAAAGCAGTTAAAAAAAATTCGTGAAATAATAAACAATGATGGAAAAGGCGGAACATTAATTACGTTTAAATATAAAGAAAATAATTTTTGACCATTTTATGTTTTTTGCGATCAAGAAATTGCTGAGAAAGAATTTAAATATCTATTAGAAACAGTATATAAATGTGACGTTAATGCAAATATTCAGCTTCATGAAAATTATTTTATTAAAATAAAAACCGCAAATGATGCTTTTTTAAACAAAGAATCATCAGTTTATCATTATGTCCATAATATTATTGGGATTAATATTGAAAAAGCCATTTATGACTTGGAATCAATAAATTAAAAAGTCCAAAAGGACTTTTTAATTTATTATTTTTGGTACCTTATTCCTAATTGAGGGTCTGTTTTTAATCAGTTACAATTTTTTTGAAAAAGAAGATTAAATAATTAAAACATCCAAACAACATATTTGGAAGAAAATTTATCCAAATTTGTCATGTTGTTTGGTTGTTTTTGCATAATAAATTTAGATTTGTGCAATTGCTATACTCAAATATCTTACTAAAGGTAAGCCTGAGATTAATTTACACAAAATTTTGTATACTACTGAAAAAATTCTTTTATTTTAACTTAATAAACTCCATAAAAATGGAATATTTATTTTTTTTATACTTAAAGTGGGAAACACGGGAATTGTTCATCTATATATAAATCTTTAAAAATTTTAGTTATTGCCAAATATTGCCCGGTATAAGCAACGAATGATATTTTTTTATCATCTTCTAATAATATACATATTTATTATCACCTTTTCTAATAATTTTGACATTTTTAGGCATTTGAACTCTTTGGCCTTTTAGTATCATTTTTACCTCATTTTTCTTTAGTGTATTTATAACTAAATTATTATATATTTGAGGTCAAAAAAAGTAAAAAATGCTGATTTTTTTAATAAATCAGCATTTTCCCCTTATTTTAGTTATAAAAAATGTTAAAAGTTTAAGTTATTAATTTATGAAAATCATTAATTAATGTTGCAATAAAATATTTTATTCAAAGAACGGTGCATGTCTTTGAGGAAATCCGTCTTTATCTAATAGAACGTCTTTTAGTAGCGTATCCTTATATTTTGTTTTAAACTCATCTCATAGTTTTTTAGCAACTTCTTTTCTTTCATCAATAGTTAGAGCAATTTTATCAATTCATATATATTTGTTTTCTTGACTAATTATATTTTCTGATGCTTCAGCAACCATTGAAACTCAATATTCAACAAAATCAATTTGTGAACTTGATCTTCAGAAATCCTTTGTATTAGTTCTTTTTCCAATCAAGCTAGGATCAATATCAAGAGCTACTATTGCTTTGCTGTTTATATCAGGAGCTTTCTTAAATTTGTCAAATTGCGCATCAAGTCTTGATTTTTCATTTTCATCCAAGAATGGATTTAATTTTAAGTCTTTAATAAATTGTAGATATTCATAATCAAGCTTCTTTAATCTTCTTGCATTAAAGAATATATGTTTTAAATAATCATTTTCTGCTTTTATGGCTTGTTCACGTGTTGTTTCTTGTTTTGCAAATATTGATTTAATATGATTAATATGTTCGCTCGCAACATTTACTGGGAATGGACCGGCTTCAGGCGGACTTTGTGTAGAATGTTTTTCAACTCTTTCAATAAAGAAGAATGTTCAATTCTTAGTTTTGCTATCATCTTCTCAACGTTTAGCAAAATTTTCAACTTCCTGTTTTACTCTTTTATATTCTTCTAATGTATTTGTTTGGTAAAGTATTTTATTTTGCAATTGTGTTCCATTATTAAAGAATTGCTGTTGTGCGCCGGAATTTTGTAGTCCTTTTATTATTTTTATATTCGAAATAATAGAGAATAATGATTTCTTCATTTCGCTATAATCATTAAAGGTTGATTCTCCTGTATAAAGGTTTGTTTCAAAACCACCGTTAGCTCGCTGTAATTTTAAATCATTAAGCTCGGCTTGTTTCTGTCTTTCTATATCTGCCTTAATAGTTTGCAGTTCGCGGTCAGTTGTTGCATCAGAAATTCTTTTGTTAAGCATTGATAACTGTGAGCTGTTCAAACCTCCTCTGCCGGTTTGGCCGTTTTTATTTGGGTGCTTTGATAAATCAAATAACACAAGTTTTGAAACTTCATCTTTTAGTTTATCTTTTTCCTTAATTAAGTTAAGTTGTTGCTTAACCATATCAAGGTCTTTTTCGCTCTCGATATGTTTTAGTTGGTTTATTAAATCTTTTTTGTCTGGTGAATCTTTTTGCTTTTCTATTTCTTTTTGAATATTACCTTTTTTCTTTTCTAATGCTTCACGATGCTTCATAATAGCCTTACCGGTAATATGCTTAATACCACTATTTTGACCATCAATGCTTATAGTACTATCAAGCTCTTTTTTTAATCTTTCTTTTTCATTATTATCTGTTAATTTATCAATAGCGTCAAGCGCCCTCTTAACAGCATCTTTTATCTTCTTATTATTTTCATTTAATCTATTAATTTCATCAATTGATTGTGCTTGATCAATTTGATGTTTTAGAGTTTCTATGGCGTGTGATTTGCTTCCACCAGGATAATTAATTTGATCAATGATTTTCTTTGCATCTTCCTTAGCTTTTTGAAGTTTCTCAGACTTTTGCATAACTTCTTTTTCTTTTTGCTTTTCTGCTTCAGTTTTAATAGCATCAAAGTTTTGGATACTATTTGTTGAGTTATTTAGTCTATCTTGCAGTTTTTTCTTTTCATTTTGATCAGTAATTTGCGAAATAACTTCTTGAGCTAAACGTTTCTTATTTTCATATTCTTGTTTATATAATCTAACATTTTGTAATAATGTTGAAATTTTAGTATGATCAGCCTTAGAAAATTCTGTTAAGAATTCACTTTTCTTTGCTTCTGGTTTAATTTTATCTATTTCTTTTTTTAATGCATCAATATTTGTTTTTAGCATATTTAGAGTCGTTTCTACAGAATTTTTGTTTGAATAATCAATTTTAGATGTTAGAGCCTGCTTAATTTTTTCTTTTGTATTTAGCGAATCAGTTCTTAATTGCGATGTATCTTCTGGATATGCTAATTTATTAATAAATAAGTTGAAGTTTTGTCTTGTAGCATTTGTCACAAGTGACTTAATGTCATCGATGGTTTTAGATAAATTTGTATGATCGCTAGGAACTTGTATGTTATCGATATTACTCTTTATATTATTTTTATTATTTTGAGGAATATTGCTTAAAGTGCCAATCTTGTCTTTTGCAAGACGTTTATAGTTTTGTATTATTTCATTTTTTAAATGATTTTCATTATAAATGTCATTGCCAGTTATTGTTGTAGGAACAGTTTGGTTTAATCTTGTTATTAAATTGTTCTTATCAGCGCCATTATCAAACGAAGAATTAATTACATTTTTGTATGTTTCAATCTTATTAGCTCAACCATCTGGTAGGGCGTTATTAGCTTGATTTATATTTTGTGCTGAATTTAGCTTTTGTTTTATTTTTTGAACTGCTTGTGCATTATTTTCTGAATATTTTAGATTTCCGCCGTTAGCACTTAACTGATTTTTCTTTGTTTGCATATGGCTGCTAAACTTAGTTATCTCAGTTTGTTTTTGATCTAAACTTTGGATATTATTTAATTGTTTAACACTATTTTTTAATGCGGTTTTGGCTTGGGTTGCTTCAGGTGAATCAGGATCTGGATAAGGAATTTTATCAATTAATTTGTTAATTTCTGTTTTCTTATTAGCAATGCTTGTATCACTATCTTGCTTTTCTTTCTTTTGTTTAGCCTTATTTAACTCATCTTCTAAATTTTTAGATATTTCCTCTAATTGTGCTTTTGTTTTTGTAGTTAGATTAGGTTTATTTTCTGAATTGTATGTATTAAGAATATCTTGCAGTTCTTGCTTAATTTTTTTGTATTCATTTTTATTTAAGATTGAATTTATATAATCTTTAATTGCATCTGCTTTTTGTTGAGTTTGCGCTCTTAGTGTTTCTTTTTGGGTATTAATAGCATCAAGAGCTTTTTTGGCAACATCCTCAGCTGCCGTTAATTTTTTATTAGCATCAATAATTTTGGCATCAGTCAGCTTAGTAGTTTTATTAGCTGCTGGTTGTGCTGAACTAATCGCATTTGTAAGTGCAGTTGTTGAACTTTTTAATGCCGGTTCCTTAGCCATCTCGGTTTTTGTAGCATTCGCTTTGGTAAGAGTCGCTTCTAATTTAGCAATTTCAGCATCAGTCTTCTTATTTGCGGCCGCCCTTTGTGTCTCGGCATTTGTTGTTGCTTGCTCTAAGGCATTAGCCTTATCTGAAATGCTTTTAATTGGGTCAGTATTTGCTTTGGATTTATTTGTATTAATTTTTTGTTGCAATTGATTAATTATGGTGACTAAATTTGCATGGTTTGGATCTTGTTTTAATGATTCTAATTTTGCTTGTGCATCCCTGAGTTTTTTGTCATGTTGAGCTTGCGCAGCATGAAGTCTATTATTAAAATCATTTATTGCGCGGTTTGCTTCATTTTTTAAGTTATCAATTACTTGTTTTTGCTGAATATATTTACTTTGATCATTAGTATTAATAATTCTTTCTGCCTCTTTAATAGCTTCATTTAAGCGTTTTTTAAGTGCAACCATTTCAGTGTCATGAGTAATAATGCGCGTTACAACGCCATTTATTTGATTTTTAGCATTTATTAGATTTTGTCTATTTCTTGCTACAATCTGGGTATCTTTTTGAGTTTTATCACTTTTGGCTTTTTCAAGTGCATCATGAAGTTTTGACTTAAGTTGTTCTAAATCGCGTTTTGTTTTAGAATTAATATTTGCTTTATCATTCTTATTATAAGCATTTAAAACTCGTTCTAAATCAGTCATAATTTGATTATAATCACTATTATTGGATAAATTTTGGGTTATATATTGTTGAACATTATTAGCGTTTGTCTGAATTTCACTTATCAATTTTGATTTTTGAACATTGATATTATCAAGTGCAGCTTTTGCAACTTTTTCAGCATCAGCAAGCGCCTTATTAGCTTCTTTTATTTGGGCATCAGTTGCGTTTTTACTTGCGTTTTTAATACCATTAGCTGTATTAATTGCTTGTTGCAAGGTTTGTTTTTGACTATTTAATTCTGGCTCATTATCCATCGCGGTTTTAGTTGCATCAGCATTTTGGATTGTTTTTTCAAACTTAGCAAGTTCGCTATTGGTTTTTTGATTTGCAGTGGTTTTTTCTGTTTCAGCAGTTTGAATAGCATTTTGCAATGTTTTTGTTTTATTGTCTATATTTACAATGCTATCATTATCATTAATGCTTTTATTGTTATCAATAACTGATTGTAATTTTTTAATTACATTAGTCAAGTTTGCAGAGTTCTTGTCTTGATTTAATTGGCTTTTTTTAGCTTCTGCTTCTTTAACTTTATTATTATGTTCAGTTTTTGCGTGTTGTAATTTAGCTTCAAATTGCTTCTTCTTTTGTTCAGCTTCGGTTTTTAAATCTTCTAATTTTTGTTTTTGAGTGACATAATTACTTGCTTGATTACTATCAAGAATTTTTTTTGTTTCTTTTATTGCTTCATCAAGTTTGACTTTAAGTGTTGTCATTTCATTATCATGACTAGTAATTGAATTTGAAATACCTTGCAATGTATCTCTAGTTTGTTCAAGAGCGTGTCTATTTCCTTGTGTAATATCATTATCTTTTTTAATTTTATTCTGTTTTGCTTCGTCTAATGCATTTATTAATTCAGTTAATGTGATTTGAAGTTCATTTTTAGCCTTTGAATTTAACGCATTTTTATCTTTGTATTTATTATGAGTTGCATCTAATTTATCTTTGATTTCTTTGTATTCATTATGTTTTTTTAATGTATTTAAAAAGTTTGAAACATCATCAATTTTTTGTGAAATTTGATTTATTAAAGTTGTTTTTTCACTATTTATATTTTTGAGAGCTTCTTTTGCCACATTATCAGCCTGAGTTAATGTTTGAATTGCACTTTCTATTTGAGTATCGGCTAATTTTTGATTATTATCTTTTGCTTGTTGAGCAACTCTTATAGCTTCACTTAATGTATCCTTAGCACTATTTAGTGCAGATTCATTTGCCATCATATCTTTTGTTTTATTTGCGGCAGTTATTGCATCATTTAATTTATTTAAAGCTGCTTGTGTCTTTTGATCTGCCTGAGTCTTGGCTTGATCTGCATTTTGAATTGCGTGTTGTAGAGAATCTTTTTTGTTGTTAATATCCTTAATTGCATCATTAATATTAGCGTTTTGATTATTGTTAATTTGTTGTTGCAAAGTATTAATTACATCAGTTAGGTTCGCTACATTTGAATCTCTTCTTAGATTATTTAATTTTTCTTGAGCTTCTCTTAATTTTTGGTCATAGTCATCTTTTGCTTGTTTTGCTCTGGCGTCAAATGATGTTTTTTCTTTTTCAGATTTTTCTTTTAAATCATCAAGTTTCTTCTTTTGTTCAACAAATTTATCTGTTTGATCTTGGGAAATTGTACTTTCAGCTTCCTTAATTGCGTCATTTATTTTTTTCTTAAGGTCTAACATTTTTTTATCATTGCTTGTTATTGAATCGACAAATGTCTTTAAATTATCTTTTGCGGTTGTTAATTGTTGTTTATTAAGAGCATTTGTGTCATTATCTTTTTTAGCTTTGTCTACCTTAGCATCGGATAATTTTTTATTTAGATCTTCTAATATTTCATCTAATTCAGCTTTTGTTTTAGAACCAAGATTATTCTTATTATTTTTATTGAAATTATTTAATTCTGTAGTTAATTTATTTTTAATTTCATCATATTGATTTCCATTTAGGTTATTTTTGTAATCCTCAATTTCCTTGGCTTTTTGGTTTATTTGCGTCTTGATTGAGTCTTTTTGGTTATTTATGTTTGTTATAGCTTGTTCTGCTGCTGTTTTTGCTTCTAATAAGGTTTTATTTGCATTTTCTATATCTTTATCAGCTAGTTTTTTAGGTGTGTGATTTTTTATACCCTCAGCTGTTTTTATTGCTTCATTTAATTTATTTTTGGCATCCGATAATAAAGGTTCAGAATTCATTGAAGTTAGCGTAGTTTTCGATGTATCAATTGTATTTTCTAATTTTGCTAAATTTGCTTCAGTTTTCTGATTTGCAACAGCTTTTTCTCTTTCGGCTGTTTTTATTGCTTGGTCTAAATTATCCTTTTTAGTAGTAAATGATGAAATCGGGTCTCTGTCTTGGACATTGTTATTTTGATTTATTGTGTTTTGCAAATTTTGAATTACAGTATTTAGATTTGCTGAGTTAGCATCATTTTGTAATTCAGATACTTTATTATTGGCTTCTTGTAGCTTGTGTCTATATGCTTCTCTTTCGGCATTTAATTTTTTAGTAAAGTCACTTATCTTTTTATCTGCTTCAGTTTTTAAACTTTCGATTTTTGAAATTTGCGATATATATTTATTAAATTCGTTTTTGTTAATTATGCCCTCAGTCTCAGCCACGGTTGTATTAATGTCTTGTTTTAGTTTTGTCATTTCAGGATCACGACTTGTGATGCTATTACCAACGCTTTTAAGGGCTTCTTTTATTTTTGTTAGCTTTTGCTTATTTTGTTCTCTAATTTCTAAGTCTTTTTGTTGTTTTTTATTCTTAATGTCTTGTAGTTGTGAATCTAATTTAGATAGTAAATCAGCAAGTTGTTGTTTTGTTTTATTTGATAAGCTATTTTTTTCATTATTCACATAATCATTTAAGTGTTTTTCTAATTCGCTTTTTATATTTGCAAAATCATTTCCTGCTAAATCGGTATTTATATAATCACGAATTTCTGTTTCTTTTTGATTAATTTGATTTTTAATTTGGTCTTTTTGATCATTTATCTTTTTAATTTCTTGTTTGGCAATATTTTCTGCTTGTAGTAATGTTTTTTTGGCTTCATCGATTTCGTTATTTGCTAATTTTGGAGTTTGATTTTTTGCTGTTTGTGCTATTGCGATTGCTTGCTCTAAGTTAGTTTGGGCACTACTTAATAATGGCTCAGAAGTCATTGAGTCTTTTGTAGCACTAACATCTGTTATTGCTTTTTGTAGTTGTGCTAAATGCTCGCTAGTTTTTTGTACCTCAGCATTTTTTTTGTTTTCTGCAGTTTCTATTGCTTTTTGTAATTGATCTTTTTTATTATTAATTTCTGATAGTGGTAGATTATCATCGATTGTTTGATTATCCGCAATTGCTTGTTGCAGTTCTTGAATGACATCATTTAAGTTAGCAGCATTTTCATCTGCTTGAAGCTGTGAGATTTTATTTCTTACTTCAAGAATTTTTTGTGCATGAGCTTCTTTGGTGTTTTGTAATTCCTTAGCAAATTCTGTTTTTGTGGTTT
The DNA here is from genome assembly GCF_053851615.1 of Mycoplasma sp. 1890. Classification (NCBI taxonomy): domain Bacteria; kingdom Bacillati; phylum Mycoplasmatota; class Mollicutes; order Mycoplasmatales; family Mycoplasmataceae; genus Mycoplasma; species Mycoplasma sp. 1890. The sequence continues at coordinate 34,611 of NZ_JBSQAZ010000003.1, read as the reverse complement.
CTGCTTTTTTACTTAGGTTTTCTAGTTTTTCTTTTTGACTAACGTATTTATCTGATTCTTCATTTGTAATGATTGCTTCTGATTCGCTGATTGCTTGGTTAAGTTCGTCTCTTAAAGCAGTCATTTTTGGATCTTTGCTTGTTATTGAATTTGAAACATTTGCTAATGCTTCTTTTGCTTCTGCTAGAGCTTGCTTATTTTTAGCTCTTATTTCTGCATCTTTTTCGTCCTTCTTTTGTTTAGCAGAATCAAGATGCATATTCATTTGCATTACTAAATCATCTAGTTGCTGTCTAGTTTTTTGCCCTAGAAGATTTTTATCATTTGCCTCATAAGATTTTAAAAAGGTATCTAGATCATTTTTGATAGCTTCGTATTCAGGTTTCATTAAAACATTGTTAATATAATTTTGAATTTCAACTTCTTTTTGAGCAATATTTGTTCTGATACCATCTTTTTGCTTATTTGCTTTATTGATGGCGTCATTTGCTACATCCTCTGCTTGCTTTAGTGTATCTTGAGCTTGTTTTATAGCGTTATTAGTTAACTTTGGATTTTGCATATGTGAAGTTCTAGCAACTTCAATTGCTTTTTCTAACACTGTTTTTTGTGTATCTAAATCTGGTTCTTGCTCCATTGTGTTTTTAATTTGTTCAGCATTTTCGATTTCTTGATTTAGTTTGTCAAGAGCAGCTTGTGTAATAGCATCAGCTTTTTCTTTTTCTGCATTATAAAAACTTGCTAAACCATTAAGTTCAGCTGTTGCAGCATCAATATTTTTTAAAGGACCGTTTTCATCAATAACATCATTTTGACTAATCTTTTCTTTGATTTTAGTAATGATGTCAGCATAGTTAGCGCTATTAGGATCACTTTTTGCTTGTTCTAGAACGCTATTAGCACTTTCTTTAGCCTGGTTAAATCTACTTTTTGCTTCTGTTAATTTTTGTTCAAAATCAATAATTTGTTGTTCTGCGCTTTGCTTTAGATTATCAATAGTTTGTTTTTCTTGAGTATATTTATCCGTTTGTTCTTTTGCGATTATTTCACGTGCTTTTTGGATTTCAACATCTAAGTTGTGCTTTAGTTGCATCATTTCGTCATCATTACTTTTGATGCTATCTTTTATAGCCTCAAGTTGGTTTGTTGATAATGAAAGCTGTTCTTTATTTTGTGTATTTGAAAGCAGTTGTTTTGCATTATCTAGTGCGCTTGTGATATTAGATAATTTTTGTTGTAATTCTTGGATAGTATTGTTATAGCTTGGATAATTATTGTCTTTGACTAATTTTAGCGATTCTAATAATGGGGTTGCTATTTGAGGATATTCATCTTTATTTGCATTAGCAAAATCGGTTATTTCAGCAATCTTGTTATTAATTTTTTCGATTTCTTCATCTTTATTAGAATTAATTTGGATAATTTTTGTTTCCGCTTTTCGATTTTTATCCTTAAAATCTTCAACTAATTGTTTTAATTCATCAATAGCATCCCTATTGGTTGGATCTTGCGTTTTGGTTATTAAATCTTTTAGATCTTGTTTTTCAGGATTATATTCATCGGTTGGCATTTGCGATACAAAGTCATTTGCTTTTTTAACTAATTCATCCAATTTGGTATTTAATTCGCTAAATTTTTTATTGATTTCTTCTTTTTCCTTAGGTATTTTATCAACTATTTTTTTTAGATTAACTTTAACATCATCTAATCTCGCGACACCAAAATCGCTAACATTTGGCTCAATGTTAGTATTATAATCTTCTAAAACTTTGTCTAATTCCTTGATTAATGTCTTATATTTTTCGGAATTTTCATTTTTTAGCCCATCTTGAGCACCAATTAGTTCATTCTTTTTGCTAATAATGTCTTTTTTTAATTCGATAATTTCTTCAATTATTTTCTTGCGTTCATTTTCATCAGCATCACGGAATCTTTTAGCCTCTTTAATTGCTTTATTTAGCTCGTTAAGTTTTTCAAGAACATTGTAACTATTTGAGTTAGCATTGCTATTTGTTTCTTCGGCCGAATTTATTCTTGATTGTAGATCCTTTTTAGAAACATGATAAGTTCCGTTGTCCTTAAATTTTTCTTGTTCTAGTTCAGTGTTAAGTTTTTTAGCTTCAACTAGTGTGCTTATAGATGCTTCCTTAGATTTTTTAAGGTAGCTATCTTTTAAAGTTTTAGCACCGTTGTTATATTCAACTTCAATTTCATCTACGGATTTTTGTTCATTATCTAATGTTTCTAGCGTTTTTTCAGCATCTTGTATGAATTTTTCAAATTCATTAGTTGAACTAATAATATTGTTTTCTTTGGTATATTTAAGATTTTGTTTTGCGATGGCAATTTCTCTGGTCAGATTATCTCTTGCAACTTGCTTTTTAGTTTTTGCTAATAAACTATCAAGTATATTTTTATTTGTAACTAGATCGCCTAACAAAGTATTAGTATTATTGCTTCGCTGTGCTTTTTCAATGGCATCGCTAATTTGGTCTCTATTATTTTCATATTCATCAGAAGATTTAATTTTATCTAATTGTTGATGTCCTCTTTCAATTAAGTTAGTTATTTCACTAATTAATTTGTCTTTTTGTTTTGTAATTAAATCACTTGCTTGTTCTGATTTGTTGTTTAGATTAGCTAAAGCTTCTGTAATACTATTTTTGTCAAGTTTTTTTAGAGCTTCATTACCTACATTTATTGCATTTTTTAATTCGTCCTCAATTTTTTGAGAACTAAATAAATCACTAGCTGATTCGATTTCTTTTAATAATTTTTGTGAAGAAGGTAATTCTTGGATTAAACCATCAATAGCTTCTTTAATTTGTTGTGCATCACTTTTTAGTGGTTTAGTCTTTTCTAGAATATCTCTTAGTGTAGCAATTTCATTATCTTTGCTCATTTTGTTTTTTATGTTGGTTATTTCAGCGTCTAATTTTTTGGCTAAATTTTTATATTTGTCATAATCTAGGGTTGTGTTCTTATAATTTTCGGCATCTTTTACTAAGTCATTAATTTGCTTTATTAGGTTTTGTTTTTCTAATGATAGAGTCTTTTGGAATTCTGAAATTTTTTCATGTAAAGAATTTAGTGCTTTTTGTCTTTCTTCTAGGGTTGCATTTGGATTATTAAGAATTTTTTCAGCTTCTTTGATTGCTTTTTCAAATATACCTTTATTTTTGATATCAGAAGGAAATTTTGAATCAATGTTTTTTGCATTTAAAATTTCATCTGTCAGGTTAAACAACACTTGGAGATTGTTTTTTAATTCTATAGCTTTGACTTTTACTTTTGCAAGTCCATCTTCATTGGTTGCATTATTGTATTGATTTTCCAAATTTGTTTTTTCTTGATTGTAAATAGTTATATATTTGGTAGCAAAAGGTTTATTATTGTACTTAGATTCATAGTTTGCAAGAAGATCACTAAATGACGATTTTTCAGAAATTGCTTCACCATTAAGTAATTCAAGATTATCATATTGACTTTTATAATTCTTGAAATTAATTTTAGATGATTGTAATTTAGTTAATATTTCATCTACTTTTTTGATGTCTTTTATATTCAATAATTGTTCTAGCTCATTTAGTTCTTTTTCAAAGGTTGCATAAAGATCGTGAGTATATGTTTTTTTATCAATTTCATTTTGTTTCTTCCACTCATTCATTTTTTTTATTAATGCTTGCAATTTTGCCATTGTGTGATTTCATTTTATTGTTTCATTTAAAAGAACATAGCCTGTTCCAATTGTTGCCCCAATTGAAACACCAGTTATTATTCCGGCTACAACTTTTTTTCTTCTATTTGTTTTTTTCATAAACACCTCAATAAAATATTTTTTGTATAGTTTTTTATATTAATTTAATATTTTAGATAAAAAAAAAAAAAAAAAAAGAAAGAGGCTCAAAATTAGGAAATTTTTAAATATTACAAGCTAAAATGGGCTTAAAAAAATAATATTAAATATAATTAATAATATCTACCTAAAATTTGTTTATGTTTAAGGAGTAAAAATGGAAAAAGACAACAAAATTTATTTATTTTCATATGGAACTATTCAAGATGAATTATTCTATAAAAATTTATTGTCGCCTGATTGCGTAAGAAGACCCGCTTTATTAAATGGCTATGCTAAGTGTGTTGATGAAACTGCATATTTTTTATTAAAAAAAGATATTGCCCATCAAGTTAAAGGCACTCTTTTTGAAATAACAAAGGATGAATTATTTATGATTGATAGATGAGAAATGTTTCCGCAATATCAAAGATTTCAGGCCAATGTTATTGCCACTGATACAAACGAAATTATCGAAAACGTATATGTGTATACTAAATTAGAATTTGGTAAATATTATCTAGCAACCGATGACATGGGATTTTCAACTTCGCCTAATGAAAATGAGCAAAATTTAAAAGCTTTTATCACGTTAGAACAACAAACAGAATTATTTCCGTTGGTTGATAATGCTATTTTATATGAAATTTCCGATGAAGAATTTGAAAAAATAATTCATCTTTCGCATCCGTATGTTGCATTGATATTGGATGACCAAAAATTTAAGAATTATTTGGTTGACCCTTATGCAGTTTTAGGTATTAAAATTCATGATAAAAAATATGCTTTGTTAATTTCGTTTGGTAGAAAAAATTCATTAAATAGTATTTTTTATTATCATGCTATAGAAAATAAAATTGAAGGGGTAGAAATTATTAAAGATATTAAACCACTTTATAAATTTAATATTGATTTCTTATTAGATAAAAAGCCAATTAAGTACATTAATTTGAAGTTAGATAAAACAATCGAAAAACCTAAGTTTGGTGTATTTGAAGATATTGCCTATGAAATAACTCTTAATGATTTTGATATCGATCCATTTAGAAGATTAGATATTATTATTCATACTCTTGAAGAAAATATGAAATAACTAATGATTGATAAAGAATTAATTAAAGACGTTTCAACAAAACCTGGTGTTTATTTTTGAAAAGATAAAGATGGCAATGTTATTTATGTGGGCAAAGCCAAAAACCTAAAATCACGGATGTCACAATATTTTGACAAAAATGTTCATAATTCATTTAAAACTAGTGCAATGTTAAAACAAATTGCTTCTTTTGATACAACCGTTTTTGATAAGGAATCGGAAGCCTTGATGTTTGAACGAGCTAGTATTAATAGATATAAACCTAAATATAATGTAATGCTCCCCTCTCATAATAATTATCCTTATATTTGTATTATAAAAAAAGCCAATAGTATTGATATACAACTTAAAAATGAATATAAAAAACGTGATGATATTATTTATTATGGTCCGGTTGTAGATGGTGAAAAAACACGTCTATTAATTAAATATTTAGTCCATTTATTAAAAACGCAAGAAGGATTAATTATTAAAAAAATGACTCCGGTAGAGGTAGATAAAAGATTCGCAAAAGCAAAGGAAATAATAAAATTTAATAAAGAATTTAAACAAGAATTAATTAGTAAAATTAGAAGCGCCTCCTTACAACTTGATTTTAGAAGGGCGGAAGAACTTAAAAAAATTCTTGATTTTATAAACGAAAAGAATAATATCCAAAACATTAGATTAAAGACAAAAAAATCTATTGATGTATGGGGCATATATTTATATGATAATATTTTGTTTGCTTCTATTTTACAATATCGTTATTCATTGTTAAATAATCGCCAAGACTTTCAATTTTGTTTTGAAAAAAATGAAGAAGAATTGGTATTTGAATTTATAGAAAATTTTTATAAAAACAATCCTATTCCTGATCAAATAATTATTGATGATAAATATAAAAATCAGCCTTTTAATAAAGAAATTAGAAATTCGATTATTAAAAAGAATTATAGTATAAATTCTAAATTACTTGATTTAGCTAATGCTAATGCTAAGAATGATTTAAGCAATAAAATAAAGAAAATAAAAGATAAAACAAAAAGCAATGATATTCTCCAATCTTTAAAAAATATATTAAATATTGATTGTTCAAGGTTTGCAATATTCGATAATTCATTTCAATCAGCAACTAAAGAAGTCGTTGGTAGAGGGATGATTTTTGTTGATGGAATTAATGTTAAGAAATTTAATCGTTCTTATATACTTTGCAAAAATGAAGATGCTAATTCTGATTACCATTATATGTATCAAAATATTAGTAAGTTTTTTTGTGATCATTCAATTGATGAAGATATTAATTTGATTTTTGTTGATGGCGGTGAGATTCAAATTAATGCTGCAATTAAGGCCTTGAAAAAATTTCATAAAAATGTGCCTATTTTCGGACTTGTAAAAAATAATCACCACGAGTTTGCGAGATTAATTAATGATAGTGGCGTAGAAATTAAAATTTCAGATGCTAAGGTGTTTAATTTTTTATCGCAAATTCAATATGATGTCGATAAGAGTGCTAAGGCCGTTTATAATAAAAGACACAATAAAATAATTACAGATAGTCTCTTAACAAAAATAAAAGGTATTGGGCCTAAGATAGAACAAAAATTATTGGAAAAGTTTGGCTCATATCAGGCAATAATTGACGCAGATATTTTAGAATTATCTAAAATTATTAGTACAAAAATCGCTAGTGAAATTAAGAAAATAAAAATCTAAAAGTAGGAATTTTAAATTCCTACTTTATTGTTTAAAGAAAAAAATTCAATTTAAATTTAGATTTATTTAGGCAAAATTTTAGTTAGATAGTCTATATCATAAAAGTTGTTATATGGAATTTCAATGTCCAGTTTTACACCATCTTCTAGATTTATTTCTGATCCGTGATGTTTATATAAATAATTTAATGGTGAACTAGTTGATATTGATGTTCCATCATTCAAAACCAAGGGCAATACAGGCGCGGTCCCTCCTCCAGATTTTTGACCTATAATTTTGGCTACTTTTAGTTCCTTTATGATTCCTGAAAATGTGTTAGCAGCACTAAAAGTATTTTTGCTAGTTAATATATAGTAATTAAAGTTTTCAAATGCATCATTATCATAATAATTGCCGTCCTTGTTAGCATCGATTTTATATTTTTGTGTTTCTATAATACCAGAAAGTAGTGATTTACTATGCACAACAATGTCCTTATTTGTTAATAAACCAACAGCACGATACATTGCTCCAATATTTCCACCACCATTTCTAGAAATATCAATCACAACATTTTTAATATTTTTTTGTTTTAATATTCTTTGCAATGTATTTCTTAAAAATTCAAATGTGTCACTTTTGATATTTTTTGCATAAATTTCATTATTAGATGCTGTTTCAAAATTATCGATAATAATATATGCTAAGTTACCATTTATAATAAAGCCATCTTGTTTAATTTTTTGCTCAAGTATGGCTCTTTTTTGCTCAAGGTATTCATTAACTTTGGCATATTCACTTCGTTCAGTTCCATATAATTTAGATGCATAATCATTGATTTTTTTACTATTGTTTGTGAATATATTTAACATATTAATTCTAGTATGCAAGTCATTTAATTTGTTAAAGAATAATTTTGCATATGCCTTGTTATATATATCGGGATTATTGCTTAATAATTCTTTTTTTATATCGCTGGTATACTGTTGAAAGTTTGATATATTTTTATATGATTTAAGTCCATAAAAATTATCAAGGGTAAATAAGAGATTATCAAGGTTATAAATTCGATCCTGTGTTGTTTCTTTATCCGCCGACCATGAACCTTGTTGATATGAGTAAGCGTCATTTTCATCTTCCATTAGTGAAAAAAATTTACCATAAACCGCATCGCCATTATAGTAGAGATTGTAATAGTTTTGACTACAAAATAAGGTATTAAAAATACTTAAAGGAATAAAAGTTCTTCTCCCCTCTTTAAAAATATCGATGTGATAACTTCTTAAATCAAATTTGATAGGTCCGCTTAAATCATTAATATTTTCAATTTTTGAGCCTTCATAACTTATGAAGCGTGAGTAATTAGTTGAATTGCTTTGCTTAACAAAATTAAAAAATGCTTCGTTGCTAACACTAATAATATCACGATCTGCGTCAATATACATTAATTGATTATTTGAAACTAGTTGTGTTGCATTGATGTCATAAGTCGGTATTTTTCTAATTAGCGAAGTATCAACGAAGCCATTTAAAACACCTAACATTTCCTCAATAGCAACATATGGTTGATGAATTTTATTGTCAAGAAAATATAAGTTTAGATTTTTATTTTTTATTGAATAATCTTTTGATGATAAATTTATAAATTTTGTTTTCTTGATATTAAAAATTTTAGAAGGACCATTGTCTAAATAATCAAAATCACTATAACATGAAACAGCACTCAATGATATTAGTGGTAATGGTGTACCTAATAGAAATAAGAACTTTTTCTTCATATTTTAATTCCCTCTTAATTCCTTATAATATTGAAATTTTACGCTTTTATTAAGGTTCATTATCAAAATTATTTATTTACTTATGCAATGATGTGAAATAGATTAATTTAATTAGTTTCTTTATAAAAACTTATTGATTTTGAAAAATTTATAAGTTTGTGTTGCTCTATACAAAAACAAAATTTTTTGATATTTGAAATTAAATATTTATTTTCCCAATTTTATGATTTAAAAATACAAACTCAACTTAAATTAAGATAGATTTATGATTTTATTTAATTGTTTAACTACAATTTTATCAAAATTTTGCATCTTTTATTATAGGATAATAGCCTATATAAAAAGCTCATATTTTGATATCAAAATTCATTTTATATGTATTGTGATAATTAATGCAAAAATAAATTTTATAAAAAGCGTTCTTAAATTTATTTTAGTGCTAAAATATTATATGCAACGGTCGTGTAGCTCAGGGGATAGAGTACGTGCCTTCTAAGCATGTGGTCGCAGGTTCGAATCCTGCTACGATCGCCATTTTTTTTATTCTTTTTTTATATTAAATTATTAATAAAACTTAATTTAATTGTTTTTAATACAAAACAAGAAAAGACCCAAATCTTTTTATTTAAATTTGAGTCTGATGTTTTTTTCTGATATTTTTATTTTTTAGTTATTAGTATGGGTTTGTGGTTTATTGATTAGTTGTTCAAGTTTCTTTGATTTTTCAACTAATTCTTGACTTGTTTTTTCTAATTCTTTTTTAGCATTTGTATTTGCTAAATTTGCTTCTTCTTTTTCCTTTGTTTTACTTACTAAAGTTTGGTTTAGGTTTGTGATATCTTTATTTATAGTTTCTAGTTTTTCTTCTTGTTCACTTATATCTTGTGTTGTTTCCTTTAAGACACTTTGAGATTCGCTAAGTTGTTGTTTGGTTTTTTGCAACTCGTTATCTTTATTTTTTAATTGCTCAATTGTGTTATCTAGATTTTGTTGTGCAATATCTAAAAATGATATTGTATTCTCTTTATTATTTTGAGTTTTTTGTTGCTCTAATTTTGCAAATTCTAATGCTTGGTTCTTATTGTTTAGTTCTTTTTGTTTTTTGTCTATTGTTTGTATTGCAGTTTGAAGTTGAGTTTCAAGATTATTTTTATTTTTCAAAGCTTCTTTTAAATCGGCATTATTTTTTTGTTTAGTCAATGTTATTTTGCTTTTATTTGTTTTAATTTCCTTAATTTTCGCGTTCGCTTCTTTTAATTTAGTATTAGCTAATTCAAGATCACTAGTTTTTTGTGTTACATCTTGATTGGCTTGATTTAATTTACTTTCGGCCTCGTTATTTGCTGTTTGCAATGCTTGGTTTGAAATATTTAGTGGTGTTAATGATTGGTTGGTTTTATCAATTTCTATATCTATTTGACTTATTTTTGCTATAACTTCATTTATTTTCTGATTTATTAAACTTTTATTTGTTTCTACATTCCGCAATGCATTAATGGAGTTTTGTTCACCTATTGTTTTTGCATTTAAGTTTTTTATATTACTTTCATATTCTTTTTTAGCTTCTTGTAATTCTGCTATATTTGATTGTTTTGTAACATTAGCATCCTGAAGTTCTTGCTTCGCAGCATTTAACTCTCTTTTTATCCTATCTATCTCGTTATTTTTTGCTTGAATAGAAGATTTTGTTTGCTCAAGTTCACGCGTTGCGTTATTTTTTTCACGTTCAGCATTGTTGTATTCTTGTTGAACATTATCTTTTTCTTTAGTTTTTTCGGCAAGTATTTTTGTTTTTTCTTCTAAATTATTTTCGATTTTATTATATTTTTTTCAACTTCATATAATTTACTTAACGCTGATTTTATATCATTTAGATCATTATTGATAAGTTTTTTTTCATCATTTATATCGCGGTTTATTATTTCTAAAATTTCTTCTAATCTTATTCTAACAAGATGTCTAAGATTTGAAAATTTATTAATTACTTTTTTTAGATCAATAATATTATTTATTTGATTAAAATCTACATTACCATCAAATTTATCCCGAGAAGATTCTTCAAATATTTCTTGTAATAATTCATTTTTTTTAGTATTGCGTTGCTCAACAAAATCATTACCATCTTCAAGGGATTCAAAACTATCTTGTATTTTTTTAATAATTTCATTTTTATTTTTTTATATTCATTTTTAAAGGAGTCTAATGTTTGCTGCTCGATTTTGTATTGTTCTAAAGCTTCATTATATTTTTGCATAGCTTCATTTAAAATATTATTGATTTTTTTAACTCATCTTGCTTTTCCCGCAACACTTGCTCACTGTGGTGTTTTAGTAATTGAAGATTTGATAAATTAGTTTCTTCTATTTCTAATTCTTTTTCTTTCTTAGATAGAGCAACTGATTTATCTTTAATTGAGTTGTTAGTTTCATCTAATTTATTTTCAGTTTCTGTGACTTTTTGCTTACTTGTATCTAATGCAATTGAAGCTTCGCTTTTTTCTTGCGATTTGGTTGTTTTGGCGGCGGTTTTTTTCTTTATTTCTTCTGTATATTTTTGTAGTTCTTGTTCTAGCTTTGTTTTTTCTTTTTGCAGTGAAATCTTTAGGTTATTTTGCTGTTGTAATTCTTTATTTTTTAGAGCAATATCATTTTGATTCTGTGAAAGTTTTTGCTTAGCTTGTTTTGCTTTTTCTATTGCACTCTTTTGAGACTCATTTGCCTTTTTTAATGCATCAATCGCACTTTGTAAATCATTTGCTAATTGCAAAATTTTGATTGATTCCTCTTGTAAATTATTGTTGATATTTAAAAGGTTTGTATCAGCCTCTTCTTTTTTAGTTTCTAGTTCTTTTATTTGTCTGTTTGTGTTTTCTAGGCCTTGCTTTGTTATTTTTTGCGTTTCCTGAGCTTGCGCTAGTTCTTTATTTGCCTCTATTAATTCATTGTTTTTAGTTGAAATTTCACTTTGTTTTTGTGTTAAAAGATGATCGATTTGTTTGATCTTTTCTTGTAGTTTATTGATTTTCTCTTGATTGTCATTTTTTTGTGCTTCTAGTTGATTTCTAACATCAGTTTGTGCCTGAATTTCAGATTCTTTTTGGCTAATTATGTTGTTAATTCTTTCTAGATTTTTATCAGCATTTTGTTTTTGGTTATTTATTAGTTCTTTTTTATTTTTTGTTTCTTCAAGCTCTTTGTTTATTAAAGAAATTTCGTTTTGTTTTTGGACTAAATTTTGGTTAGCCTCATATGATTTTTGTGTTGCATTTTTTTGGTTATGGTCAGCTTGCTTTAATTCAATAATTGCCATTTGAAGTTCTTTGATTATTGCACTTAGTTTTTTTGAATCAATAGAAGGATTTGTTTTGGGTGAGTCTTTATCTTTTTTTAGATTTTCATTCTGTTTTTTTAATTCCTGGTTTTTTGTAAGTGAATCTAAGAGTTTTCTTTCTAAATCTTCTTTAATTTTTTGCGCTTCTTTTAATAGTTTATTTGTTTTTTCTTGTTCTATTGCTTTCTTATTAAGTTCAGTTATATTGTTTAATGTCTTGAATTTATGACTTAAAATAGGTTTATTTTTAAAAATTATTTGAAATTCATAATCAGTGCTAGATTCTAAAGGAGCTTCGTTTCTTTTCTCGCCCCAAGAAATAGTTTCATTATTTTTGTTTATAATGTATTTCTTTTCAAGAAAAGCTTTTGGATTATTTTCGGGAAAGATTCTTGCTGTAAATTCGGTGTTTTCATAATTTTTATAGTTTTTTAGTATAAATGAAGCTGAGTTACTAGTTATTTTTTGTTTGTTTATTTCTAACTTATTTTGGTTATTGCTAACTAGGTATGCTGTTATTATGGCACCAGTTGCTAATGTTGCTGCTATTGCTAGTTCTGCTCCTAGTAAAACTCTAGGTGTTTTTTTCTTTTTTGTTTTAATTTCATGTTTGTTTTCAGTCATATTTAAACCTTTTCTTATGTTTTGGTATTTAATTTTTTTTACTAATATAATAATGTTTTTTTTTTTTTTTTGAATTTCGGGTTATGAACATTGGGCAGGGTTATAAATTGGACATCAAATTTGAACTTATTTTGCTATTGAAATGCGAAATTTACTAGCCTTTTGAAACTTTGGCCTAGTTAATTTTGCTTTTTTTTTTTAAAAAAAAAAAAAAAAATAGAGTTTTAATAATTGCGTAACAATTTCTTATTAAAAACTCTATTTTGAATTAGATTATTGACATTACAATAGAAAGAACAAGAACAAACAAGATTATGCTGATTACTGAAATTGAAAGTTTTTTTAATTTTATAGTACCGAGTTTTTTGCTTTTTATAGCAATAAAGGTAATTGCAATTATTGTTAATAATGCACTAATTGCAAATATTGCATAACCAGCTTGGTTTAAAGCTTTTTTTCCTTCTAGATTATTATCTTTAATTTGAATTTCTGCTTTTAGATATGAATTTGTAAATTTTTCTTTGTCCTCTTTTTTATCTGGCTTTTTATTATCGATTAAAGCAGCAAGAATATCAAATCTTTCAATAATGTTTTTGACTTGCTTAGTGTAATTATCATATCAGCTAAAAATATTAATAGTTCTTGAACCAGTTGAAGAAATTAAACGAGATATTTGTTTATTTATAAGGTCATAATATTGATTTATTAAATTTAAATCAAATCCATTTTGAGCAAAGTTTTTCTTAATAATGTCTTTATTTATCTTAATTATTTCTTCAAATTGTATTAAAACAGCTTTAAGAGAGTTAGCAAGACTACTAAAATAATCTACACCATTGATTGTTGAAGAAAATAAACTAGTTAATAATAGATAATTTGAGTTTTTAATGTCGGCTTCGATAACAGATTTGTTATTTTCGTTTTTTAAGAGATTTTCAGCAGCTTTTGTGATTATATCGTTAGCAGCATTTACATACGATTCTTTATTAGTGATTAAAACCCCTGTACCAACCATATTATATAAAACGCTACGTAGCGTATCATTTCTTAAATCATTATAGTTTATTTTGTCATCAATTCCCAAAGCGGTAAATATTTTGCTAAATAGTTGTTTATTTTCTTTAATTATTTCTTCATATGCGTAATTAAGTGATTCTTGTTCCGGAGAAGTATCAATATTTATTTTAATTACATAATCACGACTCTTTTTAGGATCTACTCTATCACTAATTCTCACTGTTGCTGATAATGAATTTCCACCTTCACTTTTTAGATTAATTACGCTATATTTAAATCTAGTGTTAATGGCATTATCAAAAAAGAATATCTTTTCTTTTTCTTCTGTTTTTGAACTATCAAAAAACGTTTTTAGATTGTTTGCTGTTTTAGATGTGTAAATTGAAGAAACATTAGGTATTAGCGAAGGAAGAGCTTGAATTTGCTCTTGGGTATCAATTTCTTTTTGTTGTTTATCCCCAGGAATTATTGGCGGTTTTCTTATTGGTTCATCTTCTTTTTTATTTTTTTGTTCATCAAGAATGAATTTTTTATTCTGATCAAGATCAAATTTAACAAATTTCTTATGCAATTTCGAAACAATGTAATCTTCTCATGATGCAAAGTCTTTGGGCTGAGTAAAACTAAAACCATTAATTGTATTTTCTTTTTCTTTGAAGGTGCCGAATTTAATATTAATTTGTTCTCCTATTTTAGGAATGTCTACCTTGTCAAAAAGCATGTTTGGAAGTTGCTTTTGCAACGCACCAAAGTAATCCTTTATTAATTTATCAAGTCTTTGTTTGGTAATTGTATTAAGTTGTTCTTTATCTTTTGTAATTTTTCCATTTGGCTTAATTTGTTCTTCATAGTTAGTTTCTTTAGTTTTTCCGACCTTTATGTTATCAAATTTTTGCCCTTCGTATTCAATTACAGATGGAATGTAATTTTTATTAGTTGACATTACATATGGAAAAACAATTGTGAAACCAAGGTTATTCATATGCTTAGTTTTTAATGTATCTTTGTTTTTTTCAAGATACTGTTGTAGGACTTGGATGTAGATAAGTTTTTCTAAATTAGGTTTAAAATCCTTGTCTAAATCTTTCAACAATTTTCCTTTTTCATTATCAAGATATTTAATGGTAAAGTCAATTATTTTTTCAACATTTTTTTCCACATTATCTTTTGTAAATTTGGCAAAGGTATCAAAGTCGAGAGCTAGGCTAGGTTTTTCTGGAGCTTTTGGTTTTTGCTTGTTTGGATCGGCAGGTTTTTGAGGCGCATCTTGTTTGAGTTCTTTTGTTTCATCTTGACGATTGTAGGCAGAAATAAGAGCTAACGAGGGAAGCGGGATCACACTGATTAAACTTAAAGAGAATAACTTATTTTTTAATTTCATAATTTTCCTCCTTGACTAATTTTAGTTTTTGCTCCATTTTTAGCATATATAGCCTTTGCTTTAAATGTTTTTCTTCAAGAAATTGGTCAAGACTTAGTCCAATTTTTTGCAATGATTCATAGTAATTAATTTTAGTTGTTATTTCTTTGATTTGCAAATTATCAAATTTTATCTTATTGTTTTGTTTGTATAATTCTAACTTACTAAATGAATTAATGTTAATTTCGTTTTCTTTGATGATTATATTTGCGTTAATTAAAAATAAAAATAATTCTTTTTCTTGATCAAGGTCTCTAATTTTAATAACTGTGTTTTCAAATGCCATCATTGAATTTGAATTAGCAAGACCCCACTCATCCTCTTCATCAATATTGATAAATAATATGGCATTTCTGATTGATAGATGTTTATTACCAATGAAGTGAATATTAATTTTAAATGAATTATTATTAATCATTATTTAATACCCCCAAAACCTTCGTTTGCTTTTGTTAATAAAACAATTTCTTCAATTTCCTTTTCGCGTTTAGTACGGATTATTTTTTTCTTAACCTTTGCAATATCTTCTTCAATTTGATTAATAATTTTATTGGTTGTAACAAGGTCATTTTTGGCATTGTAGAAAAATGACTCAATTAACAATGAATATATAGCATTTTCTAAAATGATGTTTATTTCATTTTCAACAAAATCCTCAATACCGGGATAAATTTTGTAACCAGAAATATCACCAACTGAATTTTGTTTATCAACTTCATTTACTAGTTTATTAATGTTGAATTCATCGATAGGAAGAACTGTAAAGTGCCCGTTATAATTTTTATTGGTATTAAGAACAAAATTAACTTTTGAATAGTTATTATCTATATATAAGGTCTTAACTAATTGACTAACTCTTCAAGCAAGATTGGTAGCCTGTTTTTCTTCTTCACTAAAGGATTTTATTACGTTAAACTTGTTTTGATTACAAAATTCACTAGCTCTTTGGCCAATTGTTATAAAATCATCGTGTTTAGGATTTACATTTGTAAGTAGCTTTTTTTCATATCTACTATATGAATCTGTTGAGTATTTTTGGTTCTCGGTCAAATAAATCCAAAGTACTGATCGTTTTTTAAATATATTACGTAATTTTTGAATAGTTTTATTATTATTTTCAGAATCATTAATTAACTTATTTTTTATTGTGTATTTTTCCTTAATAGCATTGATTAAGTTGATATTTAGCAATGCATTAGAAATATTGAATTTTAGCTTTCTCGTAAGCTTCATTATCTCAATCAAAAGAATATTTTTGGAATTATTTACCTTTGTCAATATTCCTTCAAGGTTTTGTAATTTTTCTTCTCATTTTTTTAAATGCATACTATCATCCTATAATACTTTTTTCGTTGTAAAATATGTTTAATAAATTAGATTCATTATCTGTTTTAACAATAATATTTTCAATAATTTCAACAAAGAAATTCTTATTTAATAATTGCTTTATCTCTTCATTGAAGTAAAGCGCTATTTTTGATTTAAATAGGTTAGTTTCAGTTCTTAGATTAATTGATTCAATATTTGTTGATGGAAATTGCTTTATAAATGGTACTAGGTAGTAATTATTCAATCTTTCATCCAATTTATAAGATAAAACAAATTCATCCAAAATAATTTCATATTTTTTATTTTGAGCCTGTTTTAGATAATTAAACAATTTTTTAACATCCATATCCTTTGATTTTGTTTGAGCTTTTAATTGAATTGTTGACATTAATTTATCGAAGGAGATAAAGTTAGGTTGTTTCTTTAGTTGCATGAAATCATAATTAAATACTTCTAAATCATTTTGTACGGCTTTTAAAATATTTTGCTCTTTCCTACTTAACTTCATTTGAAACTCCTTGGTTTATGACATTATTTTTCTTTGTAATTACTGTTAGAGTTCAAATTAGATTTATAACAGTTGATATGTTAAATAAAACAGCAAAACTTAAAGTAGTGATTACAAAAATTTGGTCCAGCGAAAGTTTTGAAGGAATATTATAGAATGATTGGTTATTATTTGAAAGTAGTAATGCATTTAAACCATTAATTATTAGGGTAAATATTACTAATAAAACCAAACTCTTCAATATTATTGAAACATATATAGGTTCATTTGAAGTTTTGTATTTATAAAGCATTAATATTAAAATGCTGAATATTGAAGAAAATAAAAGAGTAATATTTGTGACAATAATTTCTTGATTTTTTAAACTTACAATTGCGGTTATTATTCAAATTAGTGTAAAAATAAAGCCGGTAAAAATTGTATTTAATAAAACCCCTTTAATTTTTAGTGGTTTTAGAAAACTTACTAGGACATAACTAATAAAAAATAGGACAATAAATATTAAGCCAATAAGATAAATATAATTTCTTGATGGTTTTTCAGCATCAATGACATTTGAACTTGTTTTATAAAATAGTGCACGAATAAATCAAATTACAGTAGTAAAGGCAAAACCAATATAAAGAAGTAGTCTTTCTCTAGATTCATTATTTTTTTGTTGCTTTGATGCGGTTCATAAAATTCTTTCGATATTAATTCCAAATATTAGCACTCCTAATGTGACAAAAATTAGAATTAAGTAAAATAGATTAATTCCACTTTTTTGTGAAAATAAACTTATAAAGAATTGATGTACAGGGTTATTATCTAGAAAATCAAATTTTTGCTCATCTTTTTCGATGGTGAATATTCATGCTGATATCGTAGCCATAAATCCTATGACTAAAATTGATCGAGAAATAATTGAAATAATAAGAGTTTTTTTGTTTTTATAAAATAAAGGATTTGTTTTTTTCTTTAATTTGTATGTATAAATTGCATAGGCAACATCGACAATTAATAATATAACTGATAAGAATGATAAATAGTAGTAACTTAGTGTTTTTTCATTAAACATCGTAAATAACAATATTACAGAAATAATTGATAGGGTTGAATATATGACAAATCAAGGTATATATTTTTTAGCCGATTCTTTATGGGTGAAGATATTAGAAAAGTTTTTGCTAATTGTGTATAAAAAGATACTAATTAATAGTGAAATTCTGAATATAGCGAGGTAATTAATACGTTCCAATGATAAACTTGAAAAGTTTAGGAAGTATTCAGGGGTATTTGTAAAAGGGGCGAAAAGTTTTGTTGAAAAAATTGTTATAGGGGCAAAAAATAAAATTAATCCTGATAAAAAAATAAACAAGGAAATGATAGTAATTTTCAAGATTGATACTAACAGATTTTTTCGCTTATTATTGAATAATGACTCAAAGTCATCATATATGCGATTTTCTTTGACTGTGGAATTTTGCATTATCTTGTGGTTCCTTTCTTGAATTTAAATTGCTCTGGAATATTCTCATCACCTAATCCGTTTGTAAATAGGTTGGTTTTTTGTAGATTTGGATAAAGATTTTTTAGAGCTTGTCTATATGATTTTGTTTGATCCTTGCCACCACCATAAATTAAGTCATATTCTGGAAGATTATATTTTCCGAATAAACCTTGATAATTAAAACCTTCTGATCTAAACGCAAGAGCAAGCCCAGTTCTTGCAAATTGATTGGTTGTATGGTGAATAGCGACTAATTCATTATTTTGGTTTCTAATTGATGAACCAGATGATCCGCCAGCTGGTGCTCATCTTCTTGGTAGATAGTTAAGGCTCATGCTGATATATTTCTTATTTTCATATTCAAATAATTTATCACCATTGATTGGCGCACTAATAAAAGAATCTAGAACCCCAGGTTTGTCAGCGAATGAACGATAACCAATTTGATATGATAAATAATTTCCTCTATTTAGCACATCACTAGGGAATGAAGATGGCCCGTTTTCAGAATTGGTTAATTTTGCATCATAAAAGTCATAATTAGCATTAAATCATAAACTAAATGAATAACCAAACTTTGCTCTTTCTCTTTGATCATCATCGATGTATGCTTTTAAATAGAAATCTTCACGGGCGCTTGGCCATCCAACGGCAAATAAATGATCAAGACTAGGTGGAATCTTTCCACTTAACGGATAATCTATTGCTTGATAATCCGCAAGATATGATTTGCTTCTAAATTTGATATGAGATTTTTTATCATTGGCATAATCATTTGTAACTTCTTTAGCTAGATTGAAATCTTTTTTAGCCTTTAAAGCTTCAGTTAAGGTTGCTGAATTAGAGGATGCTGAAAAATCTTTAATTTTTTCAAAGTCAATTTCAATAACAGCAAAATCAGCAAATTCTTCAACACCTTCATAAATTTTCTTTTGACGTTCTGATAAAAAATCAGTTGGATGAGTGCTTAGGTAGTCAGTTGCATTAAAAATGGTTCTAATTGCATCTTTATTTTGAGTTCCAAAAGTTGTGATATTGTCATCCATATCCGATATTCTTAGTTTTGCTCCGCTATGAATGTCTTTATTAATTCTTGTTAATGAGAATCCGCTTAAATCCTTAGTTATAGCCCTTGCAACGTGGGCATTTGTTCCAAAATATCATTTAGTTGGATATTTTCCTGTGCTATCTGGTTGAAAGTCTAGAATTCACATAGTACCAGATTCAACATTATTTTCCTTCTTTGATTCAGCACGTTTTTTGTATTCATTAATTTTTTGCTCTAATTCCTTAATTTCTGCCGGTCTTGTATGTTTTTCGAAATGAGTTATTCTATCATCATATTCTTTAAGACTTTGTGTTTTTTGTTTGTTAAGACTTTCCACAAGATGTTCATCAGTATTTTCTTTTATTTTTTTATCTCAATCTGCTTCAACTTGTTTTTTATCTTCTTTTAGCTGAGCAATTTTTTCTTGAATTTTTTTCTTGAAGGTTTCTTCATTTTTTTCATCTTTTCAGAATTTAATTAAATCATTAGATTCAGAAATTTCTTTTTCATAAGTTTTGTAATTACTTATTGAAATTGAAAATGTTTGTTTAGCTATTTTTAGATACTGTTCGTTAATGATTGTTCTTGCGACACCGATGGTTTTAAAGATATCTGGTTTTCCTAATGAATCAATTAAACTAGGTTGCTTACCAACCTCAACACCATTTAATTCCAATCCATCTAATGTGCCATCTTGTTTGTATGTAGGGACACTGAAACCTTTGTAGGCGGAATTTTCATAGGTATCTAATTTTAATTCTTGCGCTTTTTGATCAAATTCTTTTTTCTTTGCATCGCTTATATTTAGGAAAGCTCTGAAATCTTTTAAATTATTAATACCGTTTTTCTCATAATTATCTTTCAGTCTTTCTACATATTCATTGTTATCTTTTTTATAACGATCATATTGACTTAATTTTTGATATTTTTGAATTTCACTTTCTTCAATTTTTTCATCAGAAACTCTTCCATTAGGTCTATTACCTTCACTATCAACGTTGAAATTATTTTTGTTTAAACCTGATAGTTTAAATTTGTAATTTTTTTGCGTGTTAGTTGCTTTGTTTCTAAATACAAGTCTAATTTCAGCTTCGCCAGTGGTGTTGGCCTTATCTGCCAAATCAATATTAAAGACACTAAATTCAATTTTTTTGTTTATCGAATCATCTTTGGCTTTTATAAGCAGTGATGCATATTGTTTTTGAAGTTGACTAGGAAAGATTTGCTTTTTTTCATGATAAGGGAAGAGATTTTTAAAAGATAAAACAAAATTAGTCTCAATATCTTGGGAACTAGTTAATCTATTAAAATCAGCTAAAAATTGTTCATCAGAATATTTAAGAGTGCTATCAATTTTTGGTTTACCATCGTTTTCTTCGTTAATTTTGCGAATATTTTCTAGTTCACTAGAAATTTGATTGTTTAGTTGAGATAATTTAGTTTTTGCTTTTTTTAGTTCAATGTTACTAATGTTATTATCTTCAAGCAATTCATTAATTTTTTTAATTTCATTTTTTGATTCGATATAGGCCTTGCTTTTGAAATTTGTTTTATTTTCATTTTCAACATTTTTTAATAAACCTTCTAATTTAGTAAGGGCTTCCTTAACTAAACGCTTTTCTTTATCTTGCTCATTTTCACATGAAATTAAGCCTAGAGTAGGCAGAAAACTTAATACCGATGATGCTATTAAAATATTTAGCAAAGTGCGTTTTTTCTTTGTATTCATAATCTTTCCTTTCAAATGCTATATTTTTATAATTTATAGTTTAAGGTTTTAATTTATAAATTAAACTTGTATTCAATTATTAGGAATTATATACTACTTTTATTTAAAAAACGAGTTTTTTACTCGTTGTTTAAACCTAATTATTTTTTTAGTAATGAGTCGAATTTTTTTTGGGTTTCATTATCTATAGAAACTATTGAAACTGCTACGGCCCCAATTCCTGTATGAATAGAAACATCGGCTGGTAACTTGTATGTATAAATTGGAATCTGATCATTTATGATGTTTTTAAATTTTGTCAAAAGCTCCTCAATCATTTCATTATCTGAATGAAGAACAAAAAGCACTTTTCCATCAGGAGTGTCTTTGTTTTTATTTCACATATCTGTAACAGTTTTTTCAAGTGATTTAGTAAATACGCGCCCAATTGAATCCTTTTCTAATACACCATTGTCAAAAGCGATTAGTGGAACTATTTTTAATAATTTAGCTATTGCAGCAGCACCTTTTGAAAGCCTTCCACCTTTGACAAGAGCGTCGTTAAATTGTGGAATTAAGATTAATCTTTCATTATTTATTTCAAAATGTTTTATAGCATCTTTAAAAGAAACACCTGAATTAATTTGAGATTCAAATTTAAATAAATCTTTTAGAATCAAGAAGGAAATTCTTTTTGATTCAACAATATATACTTTGTTGTTATCTTGAAATTGTGTTTTAAGAAATGATGTTTGTGATGATAAAAATTTAGAGATAGGATAAACTAAAATTAAATCATACTCATTTAAGTATTTGTTTATCTCGATATCATTAATCGCTGGCGAAGAAGCTGCAGTGGTGGCATTAATTTTTTTATTTTCTCTTCACATTTTAGCATAATCATCAACAACAATGTCTCTTCCGATTTGATATGTTTTACCGTCTATTTCGCATTGCAATGGTATAAATCCTCAACCAAGCTCATTAGCCTGCTTTTCCGTTAATCCAGATGAAGAATCAACAATAATTTTTATTTTCATACATTCCTCCTAAAAAAATGGTTGTAGCAAAATAATTTAGTATTATATATAAATAATTTAAAAAAAAATTATAAAAACCCACAAAATAAGTTGATTTATTAAATTTTTTATATTTATATTTATGTTTGCCATTAGTACTTTTTCGTTTTTTAATTAGTATAAAAAGTTTTAAAAATTAAAAGTTAGCTATAATTTTAAAAATATTAAACAATAGAGTTTTAAAATAATCATAACCAAACTAGTTGGTCTTAACTTAAGGAGTTATTTACATTATGAATTTTTTAGAAGAGCTTAAAAACAGAAAAATACTAAATAATATTTCTAACGAAGAAAAGTTTTCTCAAATTTCTCATGATTCAGGAATTTATATTGGTTTTGACCCCACCGCCAAAAGTCTTCATTTAGGAAATTATTTGCAAATTGCTACCTTATTAAGATTTAAGAAACAAGGATATAAGGCTTATGCAATTCTAGGGGGGATTACTGGGATGATTGGTGATCCAAGTTTTAGAAAGAGTGAAAGAAGCTTCCTTGATCAAAAAACCCTTATCAGCAATAAGGAATCAATAAAAAAACAACTAGAAAATTTTGGTTTATCAGTGATTGATAATATCGAATTTTATAAAGATATGACGTTATTTGATTTTCTTTCACAAATAGGAAAAATGATAAATGTAAATTATTTATTAGAAAAAGAAAGTATTGCAACTCGATTGGATAATGGATTAACATTTACTGAATTTAGTTATCAGCTTATTCAAGGTTGAGACTTTAAGAACATGTTCGAAAAGTATGATGTGAAGATTCAGGCTGGTGGTTCAGATCAATGGGGTAATATTACAACTGGTCTTGAGTTTATTAGAAAAATTTATGGAGAAGCTGCTTGTGCGATTGCTTTAACAATTAATTTATTAACTGATGAAAATGGAAATAAATTTGGTAAGTCAACTGGCGGCGGCTCCTTGTGGTTAGATAAAAATATGACAACTCCTTATTCTCTATACCAATTTTTATTAAATCAATCAGATTCCAAAGTGGATGAATATTTAAAGACATTAACTTTTCTTAAATTAGATGAAATTCAAAATATTATGAGAGAGCATGAGCAAGCTAAATTTAAAAGAGTAGCGCAAAGAATTTTAGCATTTGAAGTGGTTAAGGATATTCATGGAATACAATATGCAAATCAGGCAAAAAAAATAAGTGAAATTTTATTTGCAAATAGTAAAGAGGAATTATTAATTAGCGATATTGAAATAATTAAAGAATCCCTTAAAACTTTTAGTGTTAAACACGGTACTAAATTTATTGATTTTATAAAGGAAAATAAAATCACTTCTTCAAATAGGGAAACTCGAGAATTTATAGCTAAAAAATCCTTTATGCTTGATAACGAGATTGTTGAAAATGAAAATATCGTAATTAATTTTGATAGATATGATAATAAGTATGCAGTCCTTAAAAAAGGAAAAAAAGAGTTTTTTATTTTAATAAATGCAAATTAGAAGAAAAAATATTCTACCCTTAAATTTAATTAATAAAATAAAATTTAATTTATTTGATTTGTTTTAGGCAGAATAGCAAAAGTACAATTGATATTTGCAAAAGATGGAAATTACTATTAAAGATTTTGCAGAAATAAAATAGAGGATGATTATAACATAAGATATTTTGGAGATAAAAGACTAGATAATTTTGAAAAATACAAAGAAATCTCGAACCTTAATTTTTTGTTGTTAACAAAGCCAAGAGTATATGCTGATTTTAGCTGTGAATAATTTTTTTGGATAATTTAAATATGAAGACAACTGATGTATGCGAGGCAATAATTTTCCAAACTTATATTAAGGTTTGCAAAAAATAGAATGCCTAGCAAAAATTTAGTAATTGCTTTTGTAATAATTTTTAGATTAAGAATATGTATTGCACAAGTTAAATAGCAATCCTTAGAAGCAAAATAGAAGTATTGATACTTATTTTAAATTGCTATTTTTTTAATACTTTTGGTAATAAAGCTCCTTGTTTTGAAAATATTGATATTAATAAAATTATTTTAGCTATTGAAAAACTGTAGATACGATGTTTTGCAATTAATTTACTAAGACAGCAAGATTAATTATTTTAAGGGTGATTGCTGAAAAAATTATTTTTGTTATAAAAAAGCATGTTAGGTGAAACATGCTTTTTTAAGATACAAGAATAACTATTTTTTAATTTCTTTCAATCTTGCGCTTTTTCCTTTAAGACCTCTCATGTAGTAAAGTTTAGCTCTTCTAACCTTATTTTTTCTAGTTACTTGAATAGCAGAAATTAAAGGAGAGTTAATTTTAAATACACGTTCAACGCCAATACCATATGAATCTTTTCTAACAGTGATAGATTTATTGATACCTTCACCATATGCAGCAATAACTAGCCCTTCAAATACTTGAATTCTTTCTTTATCGCCTTCTTTAATTCTAACGTGAACTCTAACTATGTACCCTTCTCTTATTTCGGGAAGATCTGTTCTAATTTGGTCTTTTTCTACAAGTTCTAATAAGCTACTTCTCATTTTTTATCCTTTCGATAATATCTTTACGATTTTTTAGTGTTTTTAAATAAGCATGTTTCTCACGTCATTCTTTTATTAGTTTATGATTACCAGAAAGTAATATTTCAGGAACTTTTAGTCCTTTATATTCTGCTGGTCTAGTGTATTGGGGATAGTCAAGTAGCCCTTCGTTTTCAAAACTTTCATTTTGATGGCTCCCCTTGCGCAAAACTCCGGGAACTAATCTAGCAACAGCTTCACAAACAACCATAGCTGCAGTTTCTCCACCTGTTAGAATATAATCTCCAATTGATAATTCTTCATCCACAAAATTTAAAACGCGTTCATCAAAACCTTCATAATGGCCACACACGAGTGTTATTTCATTATGCTTAGCAAGTTCGTGTGCTTTCATTTGGTTGAATTTTTGTCCTTGTGGACTAATTAGGATTTTATAACTATTGGGTAGTGTTTCAAGAGCGAGATCGATAGGCTCGACTTGTAGAAGCATTCCATCACCCCCGCCGTATATAGAATCATCAACCTTATTTCTTTTTTCTTTTGAAAATTTTCTAAAATCAATAATATTTAATTCTAGGTGCCCAAGACGTATTGCTTTGCCTATAACACTATAGGTTTTAAATGCTTCAAAATGTTCTGGGAATATTGTGAGAATGTTTATTTTCATAACTATTTGTTTTTTGATTCGATGTATTTTTTGTAGAAATCGTTCTTCTTTAAAAGAGTTCTAACTGTCTCAGTAGGCTTTGCTCCGTTGTTTAAGTATACAGTTGTTAATTCTTCATTTAGATATAAATTTTTTGTATGAGGATCATAGTATCCTAATTCATCAATAAATTTTCCATCACGTGGTGCTCTAGCATCAGAAGCAACAACTTTATATGTAGCATGGAATTTTTTTCCGGTTCTTTTTAGTCTTAATTTAACCATAAGTATTCCTCCTTGAAGTTTTTATATATTTTTAGTATATTTAAATTTTAATAAAAAAATTTTAACATAAAAAAATAAATGTTAAGTAAAAATGCTTAACACTTTAATTTGATTTTTATATTTGATATAAGCAAAGATGATTTGTATTATTTAGTTTTATAGTTTTAAAAACTATAAATAGTATAATTATTATTATGAACAAAGAATTATTAAAAGAAAAATTAAACTATTCATTTGCACCATATTCAAAGGTTAAAGTGGCAGCTTTAGCTATTGATAAGTTGGGCAACGAATATTATGGAGTCAATTGTGAAAATGCTGCGTATCCTAGTGGGCTTTGCGCTGAAAGATCTGCACTTTTTGGTTCGGTAGCATATGGCGCAGAAGTGGGGACATTTAAGGAAATACATATAATTAGCAATTTGAATAAAATATTATTCCCATGCGGTGCCTGTCTACAAGTAATGTCTCAATTTTTAGATAAAGATTCCAAGGTAGTATTGCATTCTACTGATCTAACTGAGGAAAGACAATTTTCGATGAATCAATTAATACCTAGCGCAGTAAAAAATGAAGACATTATCCACGCTGCAAAATAAAATGGGGATTTTATGGAAACTGAACATGTTTGCGATTTAAAACATCTTGATTTGCATGGAAATAATTTTGGAGAAGAAATTTCTTATTATTTAGAAAAATTTTCAATATCACAAAAAGAATTGGCACAACGTTTGGGGCTTAGTGCTCAATATGTCTACATAATTATTAATAGCAAAACGAATGTTAATTTAAGTATTGCGATTATTGAAGGCTTGGAAAATGTTTTTAATTTGGAATTAGGTACGCTATCTGAGGTTTATTCAATATATGCTAATAAGGAAAAATCTAATCTACAAGATGCTGAAAAACTTTTGGTGCAATATGGAGAGGACTTTATCATTAAGAATCCAAGTTTGCCACTGGTAAGTAATATTAAATTAACAAAGGATATGCCTATTAGCAAAAAATTGATGATTATGAATAGGTTTTATGGCGTTGCTAATTTAGATAATTATACCCAATATTTGCGTGAAAATGCACTAGCAGATGAAAGTATTTATGCCAACCCTAATAGTAAGGTTTGAATTAGATTTTGTGAGTTATCAGTTTTGGAAACAATTAGTACTAAAAAAATTGGTGTTTTTAGAAAAAATAATTTTGAAGTTGTGTATAAAAGAGTTGTTAAATTAATATGCGCTAAAAATTTAAACTTTAAAAATAAAATTGATGAAATACAAAATTATTTATTGACTAAAGGAATTATTTTGATTACAATGCCTTTTATCGAGAATAGCGATATTGCGGCCATTACTTTTCAAAAAGGAGCTAGAAGACTTATATTTGTTTCGGATATTTTCAATTGTGAAGCATTTATTTTTAACTATATTTTGCATGAATTAACACATTGTTTTTTTGTTAATAAAAGCGAAAATGAAATTGATGATATTTATATTGAGGCATATCATAAAATTAAGTCTGAATATAATTTTAAATATGAGGGTATTGATGATGCTCTATTGGCTTTTGACAAGTGTAGTGCAGTGCAACATGATGATCGCAAGGGTGAGGTTTGCGATATAACTAAGAAAGTTTTTTATAAATACGAAAAAGTTTCTTTTAGTTAATATTTCTTGTGAAATATTCATTAAATGAAATAATTAAGAAATAAAAATAGGATCTGACTTAATAGATCCTATTTTTATTTAATTGTCTAAATCCAAATAAATATACTCAGTGGCCTCAGTGTTCATTTTCCCATTAACAATTATATCTAGGCATTTTACAGAATATCTGATAGCAGGTTGCTTCTTTTCAAGACCTTCAAGCACAAATTCCATTTCTATAACATGACCAGAAAGATATTTTAAGTTTCCTAATGTTGATGTAAAAGATAAATATTTTTTAAAATTTTCATTTGCTTTAACATTTTCGAACGTTCTTGAAGGGTCATTAGCAGCTTTTGATGTAATTCCCCTATCAATTGGATAGGAATCAGCTCTAATTTTTTGCAATATTTTCATTAATTCTTCACGAGGTAACTTTTTACCTTCATTTGTTAGGGTATATGAAAATGAGTTTTTTATTTCGCCTAATTGTGAAGTCGTTAGAAGCTTTGCTTTAGGACGTTTTAAAGGGTTTATTTTGCCTGTTGCATTATTTTGACTTTTGTCAGGCAAAAGCTGATTGTTTTGGCTATTTGTCGGTCCTCCACACGAAACAGCTATTAGCGGAAATACGATTCCACTAAATGAACTAAATATTAGAAATTTTTTTATCTTTTTCATATCTATATTATACCACTCCATTTTTTAATGTTTTAAATTAATCAGTTTGCAATTTGACTATTCCATTAGCTTCTTCTTGATAATTTCTATCGACACATTTTATAGTGTATTTAATTATTGGTGTTTGTCCATCAAATGCCAGTTTGAATTCATATATATGTGCTGAACCTAAACCATTTAATTTATGATATTTAAATGAAAAGTTTTTTTTAAATTCAGCATCTCAATTAATGATTTGAAAAGTATTTATTTTAGTATTATATTTTGATTTTGTAAACTTATCTCATAAGGCATATAATTTTCCTTCTTCATTTAATTTTTTGCCCTCGGGTTTTAATGTGAATTCAAATTTGTCTTTTATTTCTTGGATTTGTGAGTCGGTTAATAATTGTACTTTTGGTTTATTTGGATTTTTTTTATCAAAATTACATGACAATGTAACAATTGGCAGTGCGAGGATAGAACTAGTAGCAATTATTGATAAGAATATTTTCTTCTTATTTTTAATCATTTTTTTCTCCTTATTTAATTTTTATATCTTGTAAATAATTTAAGTTATTTCAACCAAGTGGTTTAATGATGTTATTTTGATAAATAATTTTAGAAAAGCTATTGATGTTAATTTGATTTATAAGATTTATTGAATAACTAATTAGATTATTAATTTCATTAATAAGTTTTAATTGGTTTTCTACTTCTAAATTACTTAGATAAGTGATAAATAATGTTTCTTGTGTTTTGCTCAAACTATTTTTGAGATTTATATTATTATTCACTAAAAAATTATGCAATGAAATAATCTGTTCAAAACTAGTTAAATAATCTTTCTTATTTTTAGATATAAGGTCAATTAATTTATTTAAATTATTTTCAAAATTTGTTAATTGTTTGTATAAATATTCTGGTGTTGTTCCCTGGAATAGTTTAAATGTAGATTTTTTGTATATTGATTTATTTCTCTCAAAAAATTCTTGATATTTTTCAAAGTTATCAATTTTAGTTATATCTATGTTTAGCCGGCGGTCGATAGAATTAAAAATCTTTTTAATCAGCAGTATCCTTTTGTTAATAAATTGATTATCCTTGGTGATCATTATAGGAATATTTACATAAATATTTTCATTTGAATTAGATGTTTTATAAAAATTATCAATTATATTTCTTAGGTTAGTTTCAATAAATTTAAATCAATTTGATTTAATCTTGTCTTCAACAAAAACAATTAATGGATCATTTAGTCTATTTTTATTTTGGTATTGGAATGTATCACTTAATTTTTTATTATTCGCTCCAAAAATAATAGGCTTCGATATTTGATTATATGCATCCTTTAGTTCACTTATTCCAATAGCTTCATTAGAAGCTAAAATATCAAGATTTTCTGGTGCTTGACTTAATCATAGATTTTTGTCATCCTCAATTAGGCCATACTGGTTTATTAGGTTGTTAAATAATGATTGAAATGTCAAATTATTTTTGCTAAGTTCTAGTGAGTTATTATCTTTTAATCCATAATATAGTTTCATAAAGTTTTTATTCATATATTTCGTTTTTATATCAGGATTTTGGTTGATGATAATATTGTTGTTAATTGAATATCTATTATAATTTTTTTGATATGAAAAATTATATTTCTTATAGTTTTCAAGAATATAGTTTTTTTCATCTAAATTAAGGTCTTCATATTCTATTTTTGAAATAATATTTTGCTTAAAAGCATTTAATGATTGGAGTGAAAACGTAGATTGCGATAAGGGCAACGAGTTGTATTGAATGATTATTTCTTTAAGATTATCATCTTCATTTTTTTGATAGTTTTTATTTATTTTTAAGGTAGTTTCATTGGCATTCATATGCGAAATAAAATAATTACTTGCATAAAATCTGTTTTGGTAGGTTTCACCATAATTAAAAAATCAATCAAGATTTTTTAAGGGATCTTTGTAACTTGATTCTATTATTTCATAAGGAATTGCATCTAGATAATTTTGAATAATAAGGATATTATCAAATATTTGTTTTAGATTTTTAAATGATCCGTCCCTTGTTTTAATAGTAATTTTATTATTATCAAAATTAAGTAGTGCATCAACATCAATATCATTTTGAATTAGGTAGTTATATAAATCGAAACCATCATTTTTTTGTAGTTTTTTATTGTTATATTTTGAAAGATCAATCTTATGCTTTGCAGCAAAAGAGTGGCGATATTCTTTGTTTCGTAACAATTTTGATAATAACCCCAGTTTAAATGATTTGTGGTTAATATGGTTATTGGTATTTATAATATTGCCTAGGTAATTAATCCAAACATTGTCTCTATTTTTAATTTCTATTATAACTTTATTTGTGTTATTCAAATCTTTAGCAAAGTTTGGGTTATTTATTGATTTGATATCGCTCGAAGGAACAAATAGGAAGGGTGAGTTAAAACCATTACCCTTATCCTTTTTAGGCTTAAAAATACCATTTTCTGGTTTGTTTGATTCATTTTCATAATCTACAATATCAGTATTATCATTGCTATATTCATTAGTGCCTATTGGTGTTGTGATATTAATTTTGTTGGCCCATTCTAATTTATAATGAAGTTCTGAGGGAGCTAAAACAATATTGTCTCTAAAATCAATTAAGGGCTGTTGGCTTGATTTTATTCGTATTAGTTTTGCTGCTGTTGCTAGGTTAATTTTGTGAATATTTTTACTAGTATAGTTATCATCAAGGTAGCTAAAGCTAGCATAATCATTACCATAATTATTTTTTTCAATGAAACGATATTTATTGGTGTTGAAATTATTTTTTACACATGATATTGTAATAATGGGCATTAAACTGATTAACGGTGTTAATAAAATCATTTTTTTGTTCATTTTATTTCCTCCCTTAGTTTGTTTAAACATGACTATGAAAACTTAAAAGCATTATTGTTGTGACAATAGAAGCAGCAAAAATTATTAATGTTCGATATAAAGTTTTAGTATCTTTGTTTCTTATATGAATAAATTCAGGGACTAGTTCAAAGATAGCGGTAAATATGATAATTGCGCCTCCAAAAATCAATAATGAGGATTGTATTCATTTTAAATCATCGTTTATGAATCGCCCAGTAAATGCTCCTAAAAAAATGAAGGGGATTATAAGTAAAAAAGTTATGAAATTATATAAAACTGCCTTTCCTTTTTTTTCTCCATATTGAATTTGACGGAAGTATATGATTGTGACTTCAATAAGGATGTGGATGGTAAATGTTATTAGTAGAGTAAGTGAACTTGAAAAAGTATTTTGAGTAAATATTATTTTAAATATTGAATATCCAATAAAAAAACCATCAATTATTCTGTGACTTAATAACATAACAATTGCTAATCAAGCTGCTTTGGGGTTATCAATATCTTTAAATGAAATTAGGTGATCTGAGTGGTTATGTTCTTCATGACTTTTATGAGGATCTATTTTAGATTTTCTAATAAATAAATACCTTCCTGCAATAACAACACTAAAGCCTATTAATGCACTTATCCCGAGAATACCGACAGTTACTAGTGTCCTGTTTATTTCTGAACCAAACTTATTTGGGCCATCATGTGTAAAATCGATAGCAATTTTATATCCTTCTCGCAAAAAACCGAATGCTCCAATCATTAAAAACATTCCAGTTGAAAAAGCGTACATATAAATAATTGCATTACCTTTTTTTGCTTTTTCAGATGGCTTTATAAACGAAAGGAGACCTAATAATATGAGTGGTAAAATCATTAATATCGGGATATAAACTAGTATATTTATGAATATGGTTAATTCTATATTGTTTTCAAATGCAGTTCCCACGTTATTTATTATCATATATTTACCTCCTTTCACAATGTTTATTAATTCGTAATTTTGTAATAATTATACAATATTTTTATAACTATAATATAAAAAAAAGTGATAAAATTTGTATTATGAAAATAAGAAAAAAGCT
The DNA here is from genome assembly GCF_053851615.1 of Mycoplasma sp. 1890. Classification (NCBI taxonomy): domain Bacteria; kingdom Bacillati; phylum Mycoplasmatota; class Mollicutes; order Mycoplasmatales; family Mycoplasmataceae; genus Mycoplasma; species Mycoplasma sp. 1890. The sequence continues at coordinate 2,943 of NZ_JBSQAZ010000003.1, read as the reverse complement.
ATTAAATTTGTTATTAATTTCTCCTATTGTGGCAATTCCTTTTGCAGTTTTAAGTTGTAGTCAAAATATTAAAAAAGAAGTATATTTAGATATTGATAAGGTATCGAGAGTATTTTTGAATAGATTAACTCTTAGCCAAATAGCCTCAATAGAAAAAGATGAACATATATTTTATTGATTCGATAAGAATGGCCGCCATAATTTTGATGCAGTAAAGATAGAAAACAAAAAAATGTACCTACTTAATAAAAATGAATGGGTTGAATATAAACCGGATTTTCCATATAGAAATAATTGAAAGCAGTTTACTACTGGTAATAATAATATTCGTATATTCGATTCAGATGAAAAGAGTGATATTAATAGCTTTTTGAATGAATATTCGTTTGATGATGTTGACTCAGCAGGTTCTTTTAATGACGAATGATTTACAACTTTATCATTGATATTTGGGAAAGATTTTAATAGAAATAGGGACCCCTATTTTGAGGACATACAGACAGTAATTTTTAGATTGAACCAAGATATTGATTTGAATTATTCTATAATGAATCGTAAATATCTTATTAATGCTAAAAAACATAGGGTATTGTTTTCAAATTGAATTCAACCTCAATATATACAAGCAAAATCTTTTTTGTCAAATGAACATAATGAGATGAGATCAACATTTGTAAAACTATTAAAACTTTATTTAAATAAGTTTAACGTTGATGTGGCATCAATCGATATTGATTGAAGCAATAGCGAAATAAAACATTCATACTCTGGAGCTACAGATTATATTTCCTTTGAGGTAAGTAGTATTAAGGATTGAAACGGTCAAGAATTAATAAAATCTAAAAATAAGAATAAAAAGTATTATTTAAATGGCTTCAGAAATTATGCCACAAATGGAAAATTTGGGGTCGGAACTAAAGGAATAAAAGAAGAATATCCATTATTTACTGATTACGTCGAAAATCCCCTTTTATTCATGGATGGAAAGAGATATCTAACAATTATTGATAATATTAATCACTTCATAAAGTCATCAGGTTCAAAAGATTATTGAAATGCCAAAGGTTTGATGAATTTATTTTGAAATCTAAAAGATGAGATCTTTGTAATAAAGATTCCAGAATATAGAAAAAAAGAAGATCTTGAATATAAAATAGTTGATTTTGAATTTACTGATTATTTTGACACTAATCAGGTTTTTAGAGCAATTGTTCAGGTTACTAAGAAAGATGGCACAAAAAAGAAATATTCCTGGTTAAGTTCTAACTTTGATGATCATGGACACAGATTAAAGGGGTTGATTACTAAAAATAAAAATAACGCAAATATTTTACCTGAGGATATTTATTCATTTAAACCAAGTAATAATGGGATAAAAGCTGGCATAAAACTTTCGGATTTTGTTAACAGTAACAAGGATTCAGCGTTTATTGAAGGGCTTAATGAAGCATCAAATAAGATGGATAAATTGTTTAATTATTGAAATAACGATAGTAGACAAAATTTTGATGTTTCGCTTTTAGATAATAATTCATATCAAGTCAAGGTGCTTGAAGCATATATTAATAACTATTTATTAGCTTATGCTCTAGAAAATAAACAAGGCAAAACATTAGATGGTATAAAGAGAATTGAACTTAATTTAAAACCAGAAAAAAATAAATTAGGTCAATTATATATTGAATTAAATTTTATTTCATTTAATAATCCGTCTGATTTTAAGTATAAATCAAAAAATGATAAAGTTATAGCAAAGGCTTCTGTTTATTGAAATTATTTTAAGGGCTATGATGTTCAAAAATCTAATGATATATTTACACTTATTAATTTTGAAAGGTTGGTATAACTAATGAGGATCAAAAAAATTTTGACTAGTTTTTTGGGATTATCTTTATTTGGATTGCCTGCTATTTCAATCTCATGTATAAGATATCCAAATGATTCAGAAAATGTATCATTAAATGAATCGATAGAAAATAAGAGTAACATTGTTGAGATAAAACTTGAAAATAAACCAACACTTGAAATAAAAAAAATATACGATAATGAACTCTTGAAATTATTTTTAGAAGTTAAACAGACGTATCGAAATTATCGTAAGCGATATATTAGAATTATAAGAAGAATAGATGCTTTTAGAAACAAGGTTGCTGCATTAATTATCGACCAAGGAAAACCTGAGAATTCAAAAAAAATTAATGATTTTTTTGTTAAATGATTAGAAGAAGCAGGTAAACAAAAAACAAGTTTAGCTAAACTTTTAGATAAATATCAACTAATTTTTCAAGATGTTGATGCCGTTTTGAACGATGTTAATTTAGTTTTTGATAATCAACAGTTTATTAAATTTATCGAAATTATTGATAAGAGATTGAGTGGAAAGGATATTAATCTTGGTGAGCTGCAAAAGTCCATTATCGATGCCTGAGATTTTTTAAGAAAGAATGTATTTAATGAAAAAAAAGTTTCGAAAATAGAAGATCTTGACAAGATAAATATCGAGAGTGACAAAAATTCTCATACTCATTCACATGCCATTGTTAATCTTACCTTTGAAATGGGGTTATGGCATTTATTGTTAAAAAAGAGTGTAAAGGATCAAAAAATAATAGGTGAATTAAAAAAAGATTTTAAAGTTTTAAAAGAAAATGTTATTGACAACATTGGCCAAAAAAACTATGAATCAGATTATAATTTTTTAATTAAACTATTTAGTGAAAATATGGATTTTAACAAATCTAATAATCTAATTAATGATGAATATCAAGCCAAAGCTAAACAAATTATGGAAAGTATTAAGAAAATATTGATTGATGTTGCTAAAAAGGAAGGTATATCTGATAAATTAAATCTTAATTAATTGAATTTTTTAAAAAAATAGGCCTAAGTGATATGTACCCTCTTTACTGGACAAATAAAAACCAGTAAGGAGGGTTATTTTTA